>NZ_JAVRCE010000029.1:0-89858 GCF_034530915.1 Nostoc sp. DedQUE09 | reverse complement strand
GCTCCCCTGCTCCCCTGCTCCCCTGCTCCCCTGCTCCCCTGCTCCCCTGCTCCCTCTCCCCGCCCACTCCGCATCTTAGAAAGAGGGGTTGTCACTGCGAAATCTAGAAATTGGGATCAAATCTTCAGCAAAAACTTCTATGAGCGCAACACAATCTAACAACCTGCCACTTTGGGTACAGAATAGAGATAAGGTGATAGCAGAAAGCACTGATGTCGAGTGGCGCTATCAGACACCGCCTGATTATTCCCGTTCAAATGAGAATCTTGCGAAAGAAAGCACCTACAATCATCTTGAAGGCACACTGGAAGCGATCGTGCAAAACTTGGTGAGAACCTTCGAGATGGAGGTATCTTTCAAAGCTAACCCGCAAGAGTGGTTATCTATAGTGAATGAGAACTTTCGCGTAAGTACCAATGGCGGAGCAGAGTATACCGCAGCAGATTTATCAGCCCAAGGTACTTACAATTTATTTATGGCTGATTCAGAGCATTATAAAGCTTCAGAAGAAAGCTTTGAATCATCCGCAAAAGTCTTCCACACAACATTTCCCCAAGGATTTCCTTGGGAAGTACTGGAAGTTTTCTCAGGGCCGCCGAATGTAACATTTAAATGGCGGCATTGGGGACATTTTAACGGAGAATACAAAGACCATGCACCTACTGGAGAGACGCTAGAAATTATCGGCATGACCATTGCCAAAGTTACCGATGACTTGAAGATTATTTCCTTAGAACACTACTTCGACAATAATCTGTTCTTGGAAAAGCTAACATCTGGTGGCAAACAGACAAAATCTGAAAACCAGAAAAGTGCTTGTCCGTTCAGTTCTTGGTTCAAGAAATCCCAGAAAAGTTAGTTTTGTCAGGGTACAGAGTTACTGTGCCCTGAAATTATTCACATAGCAACCAAAGGATGAAAATGCAAACATACCATTACGTTTTGGCAAGTCACCGCTTTCTTCTCGAAGAAGAACCGATACACGAAGTTCTCAAAGAACGCACCCGTAACTACCACGAACAAGAAAAACAAATAGATTTTTGGTTGGTTGAGCAACCAGCTTTCTTGGAAACACCGCAGTTTAAAGAGCTAAAAGCAAAGTGTCCCCAACCAGCAGTAGCCATTATTTCTACAAATCCTCAATTTATTACTTGGTTAAAACTGCGTTTAGAGTACGTTATTACTGGCGAATTTCAGGCTCCTTCTGAGGCAATACCAGATGCTTTAGCATCGTTAGTTACCGTATCTTAGGCATAGGGCATTGGACATTGGGCATGGAAAAAAAACAAGGAAGATAAAGGAGACAGGGAGAGAGTTGTTCAATAATTCTCCCTTGTCCCCTTGTCTCCTCTGCTCCCCTGCTCCCTTGCCCCTCTGCCTCTTCCCCATTCCCTAATTTTATTTTTGAGTAACAAAATATATTTTTTGACACATATTTCATCACCATACTGAAGTAGCTAGGTTTTCAGCTTTTTTCTTATAAAATCTTCTAAGACACCTTAATTTACATAATCTAACTTTTGTGCATAGATTTCAGAATTTACCAAGTGTTTTAGGATTAGCGATTGTAGGGTTGATTGGTGGTATGAGTTCTGTACTTGCTCAAAAAACCATTCCCTCTTGTCAACCACCAAATGCGGGTGAGTATCTTTTATTAGTAGTCAGTCCCACAGCAAATAATCAAAAGCAGTTACGTAGTGCCTTACCACCCGAACTTAAAACTATCACCTGCAAATATCTCAACGAAACCGTGACGCGAGTCGGGGGTTTTAATAAAATTGACGATGCCAATCGTTGGGCAAGATATGTCAGCAATATTGTTGGCTTGTCTGCCATAATTACCACTCGGCCAACAACAACGGCAGATGTGCAGCCGCAGCCACAGTCACAGCCAAAACCACCTCAGCAGACAGTCAGCTATAATCCTCAAGCATTAGGAGAAGGTTATGCAGTACTGGTAGATTATTACAACCGCCCAGAATTAGTAAATAATGTGCAGCAAGTAGTCGGAGGTAACGTCGGTTTTGTTTCTTATGGACAACGCCCTTACCTGCTAGCAGTTTATACCACTAACCAAACTGAAGCTTATAATACATTGCAAAAGCTAAACAATGGCGGTTTCGTTGCCAGCCTAGTAGATAGTCGTAAGGTGATTCTACTGCGCTCGACTGTGCGATTTTAGTAATATTAACTTCACTGGCATCCTGATGCGATCTACCAGATTGGTAATTTGTCAATTGACCTAATTTTGGATTTTAAATTTTGGATTTTAAATTCAAAATTTAAAAGGGTTTTCAGCGAATATATTTATACTCGCTCTGTGAGAAACAAGTTATTTGTAACAAATCCTTTCATCCTTAATCCCCTGAATTTATTCATGGGATAAATCTAAAATCCAAAATCCAAATTTGATTGACAAATTACCAATTACTAATTATCAATATCCGCTCAAACAAAGATTTATTGCCCTAGTTCAATAAGCAGACCTAGCTAACCAATAGATAGTTATACCCAAAGCCGACCCAGCGATTACCTGAACTGGTGTATGTCCGAGTAATTCTTTCAGACGGTCTTGGCTAAAGTCTGGTTTTTCATGGAATAATTCATCAATCATTTGATTGAGAATACGAGCTTGCTTACCAGCCGCTTGACGAACTCCGGCTGCATCATACATGACAATGATGGCAAAAACGATCGCAACGGCAAAATCAGGAGATGCCCAACCCAGTGTTTGGCCTACACCAGCGGCTAGAGCCGTAACCAGAGCCGAATGGGCACTGGGCATACCTCCGGTTGTCACCAAAACACGCACGTTCAATTTGCGATGTTTGACTATTTCAACTACGAGCTTTAATGCTTGAGCAATTAAACAAGCTACCAGAGCAACCAGCAGCACCCGGTTGTCTAAAATGTTGCCTATGTCCTGCATGTTATTTTGGTTAGGTTAGTAAATATTAGCAGCAGTTGTTGGTTGAGGAAACATTTAGATTCAACCCAAAATTCCTAAATTAATCTATTACGTTAGAAAAAGACCAGCGATTCAAAATAACCTCAAAGCTTACGTGATAAGCTTTTGTAATTTTGAATCAGTGAATTTTTAATTTCGTTGGGCAGTAGTAGTACAGTATGGTGTAAATAAACTACTCATTCCCAATCAATGAAACGCTTGCGGTATAGGAATTACGAACTTGTACTGAGCGCAGCCTCTCGTAAAGAAGTATTACGAATTACCTAAAGCGTTACTAATTATTACGGCTGGTAATAAAATGAGCGATCGCTTGGAGTGGTTTGGCTCTGTCTCCAAATGGTTCTAATTCCACGCAAGCTTCTTTAACTAGTTCTTGGGCTTTTGAGCGCGATTCCTCAAGTCCCCAAAGGCTGGGATAGGTAACTTTTTGGGCTTTTTGGTCTTTGCCAGCTGTTTTACCTAATTGCTCTTGGGTAGAAGTGATATCCAAAATATCATCGATGATTTGGAATGCTAGCCCAATATTTTGAGCATAACGGGTTAGTCGTTGCACATCTTCAGGTGATGCATTAGCAATCAGCCCGCCACAAACTACGCAAGCTTCCAAGAGGGCGGCAGTTTTGTGTTTATGAATGAAATTTAGGGTTTCTAGGGAAATATCAGATTTACCTTCCGACTCTAAATCGACAACTTGACCGCCGACCAAACCAGCTGCCCCCAACGCCCGACCAAGACGGGCAATAACCTGCAAGACTACCTCTCTCTTAACGCTTTGGGGGGTTTGAATGGCAACAGACTCAAAAGCAAGAGCCAACAAGCCATCCCCAGCCAAAATCGCTACATCTTCACCATAGACTTTATGATTTGTCAGCTTGCCACGGCGGTAATCGTCATTATCCATCGCTGGGAGGTCATCATGAATCAACGACATTGTGTGGATCATCTCCACAGCACAAGCTGTTGGCATGACCATTTCGATGGTTCCACCCATCATTTCACAAGTGGCAAGACAAAGAATGGGACGTATGCGCTTACCTCCAGCTAATAACGAGTAGCGCATCGCCTCATAAATCTTTTCTGGATAAATGACTGGGATAGCCCGATCCAAAGCATTATCACAAAGCTTTTGTCGCTCTTTTAGATAGCCTGCTAAGTTAAATGTGGCTTCCTCTGGTGGTGTCTTTTGCACGTTATCAGTTGCTACCATTCTTTAATTCCTAACATTTTGCGATTTTTGCGTTATACGTCACAATTTTAAGGTGCTGTGGGGCTGAAAAAAATGAAAAGTTAGGAGCAGAGACGCGATTAATCGCGTCTGTACAGGATTTAGGAGTTAAGAGTTGTTAAGAATAACTTTTAACTTTCACTCTCTTTCTTCTTTTGCCGCTCTGGAATAGCTAGCAAATGTATTTTCCAACAATATGGCAACAGTCATCGGGCCAACACCACCAGGAACTGGGGTGATAAATCCTGCAACATCAGCGGTTGATTCAAAATGGACATCGCCAATAAGACGACTTTTGCCATTAGCATCGGTGACGCGATTCATCCCCACATCTACCACAACAGCGCCGGGTTTCACCATATCAGCAGAGATCAATCCGGGACGACCTACTGCTGCAATTAGAATATCAGCATTTTGGGTGATGGTTTTTAGGTCATGCGATCGCGAGTGAGCGATCGTGACTGTGGCATCAGCTTCTAATAGCATCAGCGCCATCGGTTTACCCACCAAAATACTGCGCCCCACTACTACTGCCTGTTTTCCCTGCAAAGGAATCTCATATTCTTGTAAAAGGCGCATCACACCAGCCGGGGTACAGCTACGTAAACCGTTTTCTCCCCGCACTAATCGCCCCAAGTTAACTGGGTGCAGTCCATCAGCATCTTTATCGGGATCAATTTGATGTAGCAGAGTTACAGCATCCAGGTGGTTAGGTAAGGGCAACTGCACAAGAATGCCATCCACTCTTTCGTCGTGGTTGAGTGCAGCAATTACCTCTTCTAACTCCTCAAGGGTAGTTTGGGTAGGAAAATGCTTACCAAAAGAAGCGATCCCAACTTTAGCGCAGGCTTTTTCTTTATTGCGTACATAAGCGGCTGACGCTGGGTTATCACCAACCATCAACACTGCTAAACCAGGTGGCCGTCCAATTTTTGGTTGTAATTGTGTAATCGCAACAGAAAGTTCTTGCTGAATTTTTGCTGCTATTGCTTTCCCATCAAGGAGTTTGGCAGTTTTTGTTTCCATGAAAATTTCCAGCTATGTTCGCTTGTTGTCCAAAGTCCAAAATGAAAATATTGATTTTTAACTCTTGACTTTCGACTATTATTGTGTTGCTGTTTGATGTCGTAGCGTTTCTCTCACAGTAAATTCATAATGTTTATTTTCTCAGATCAACGGCATCATCTGAAGAATAAAGAATTGGGAGAGTGGGAGTGAGGGAGCAGAGGACCAGAGGAGCAGAAGAGCAGGGAGAAATAAGTTGCAGTAAGTCTTTCGCCTTTGCACCTCTGCCTCTTGTGCCAAATGCCCAAAATAAATAAATCGGTGGCTTTTATGCGACAAATAAGAAATTTATCTTTTTCGTTCTTGTACGGGCACAGTATTGTTCCTTACCGTTTGGGGTTGACTTTTTTTCTGATAACAGGACTTTGTAGTTGTGGTAACTTCACATCGCCTGGTTTGCGTGGTGCTGGCTTAAAAATTGGGACAAATGTCACTCCAATTGGAGAAATTAAACCAAAACAAGACAATCAGGCTATAGTTTACATCCAAGGTCAGGTAGAAAAGCAAGCTCCCCTGATCAAACAGTGGGCTTATAAAATTAAGGACTCAACAGGCAAAATTTGGGTAGTCACCAATCAAAAAAATCTGGGTGAAGGTTCAGAAGTTGTAATTAAGGGTAAAGTTCGCTACCGAAGTATCCCCTTAGCTGGCAAAGAATTGGGGGAAGTTTATTTAGAAGAAGAATAATCCGCAATTAAAAATAAAGACATGAACAATCAACAGGTGCACGTAGCGATCGCAATTCTCTACCAGAAAAACAAGTTTCTTATGCAACTGCGTGACAACATCCCCGGTATTCTCTACCCTGGTTACTGGGCGCTGTTTGGCGGTCACATCGAACCTGGTGAAACGCCGGATGTAGCGGTAAAACGAGAAATCTTAGAAGAAATCGGCTATGATTTACCACCCTTTCTTGAATTTGGCTGTTATCCCAACGAAAGAGTTGTCCGTCATGTCTTTCATGCACCACTCTTGGTGGAATTAAATCAACTGGTTCTGAATGAGGGCTGGGATATGGCGTTATTTACGCCAGAAGATATTCGTCAAGGTAACTGTTATTCACAAAATGCTGGCGAAGTGCGACCTTTAGGGGCAATGCATCAAAAAATTATGTTGGATTTTATTGAGAAAAATCCAACATAATTTGGGGATAAGTCATTTGTCATTGGACATTGATTATTAATTCTTCTTCCCCTACTCCCTCGTCCCCCATTCTTCACACCCCTAGAAGCCAAAATAAAGTTAGAACGAACTCTTATGAGGTCATCACTAATGCAATCAGCAAACAAACTGCCGCGATGGTTGACTATAGGATTGGCATTTCCCATTGCCATTCTCAACGGCTGGCTATTGCTCCAGGTTATACAGTATTTTCAGCCCTTAGTTAGCATTATTGCCGCCGCCATCCTGCTAGCTTTTGTCTTGAACTATCCAATCCAGTTTCTCCAGGAACAAGGGGTGAAACCCAACTTAGCGATCGGAGGAGTGTTGCTTTTAACTCTGGTAGTTTTAGTAGCTTTAGGCATCACTTTGGTTCCTCTGATTATTCAACAGCTTGTTGAACTGGCTAATATTTTGCCTAGTTGGATTGATTCTGGTACTCAGCAACTCCAAGCTTTTCAGGATTGGGCGTTAAGTCAACAGCAACTTCCGATTAATTTAAGTGGTTTATTTACCCAAGTTCTGGAACGATTATCTAACCAACTTCAGTCCTTCACTGGTAGAATTCTTGGTTTTGCTGTCGATACTATTGGTATTGTCCTCAATGTGCTGCTGGCAGTAGTGTTGACTATTTACCTAATATTGAATGGTGAACGTCTTTGGGACGGAATTTTTCAGTGGTTTCCTCCTAATATTGGGTCAAGAGTACGGGAATTACTGCGAGAGGATTTCCACAATTACTTCATCGGTCAAGCAACATTAGGAGCTGTGTTAGGGGTGACAATTACACTGGTATTTTTAGCACTGCAAGTTCCCTTAGCTCTATTGTTTGGTATTGGTATTGGCTTATTTTCACTTTTCCCTTTTGGTACAGGAGTCGGTATCGCCATAGTAAGTTTGTTGGTAGCGCTGCAAAATTTTTGGTTAGGGGTGGAAGTCTTAGGTGTAGCTGTTGCGATCGATCAAATTAATTCTAATATTATTGCACCTCGAATTCTCAGCAATTTGACTGGCTTAAATCCTGTGTGGGTGGTAATTTCTTTATTGCTGGGCGCAAAGTTGGGAGGAGTACTGGGTTTGTTAATTGCGATCCCGATTGCCAGTTTTATCAAGGATATAACAGATAGCTGGCGGGCTGGAGAGTTTAATAAGATAGAGGATATACAGTCAGAGCCTGTTACGGTAATAAGTGATAGAGCAGGAACTTATAGTTAAAATCCAATCATTCAGATTAATTTACAAACTGGTGATTTTGCCCATAAATAAAGCGTAAAATTCTAATTTATGATGCTAACAAACAAGAAGCTATTAATTTGTGCATCAAAAATTTTCCAGTAAGTAAAATTATCGTAAAAAACTTGAATATAAGTGTAGTCTGCACTTTTCTACGAAACACTACGCAAATAACAAAGCTCTGTTACCACAGCAAGTCTCGCTATTTACATATAAGAGCAAATTTGGTAGCACATTAATTAACGAGCAACCCCTACAAAAACATCATAAAATTCCTTATTCTTCATGTGAGAACGGAATACAACACTTGCAGAAAATGACTGCGAAGCACTACGCTGGAAAACCTAAGCAGTCAGTATTTTTAAAAAATGAAAAGTTGTTTAAAACTTACCTTTGATAATGGGCAAACAGCATTAGCTACTCAAGTTAAGCAGCAAGCAGAATTGCCAAATGCTCTTGAGGAAATAGGGCTTGGCGGTTCGCGTCCTGTTTTAGTAGTAGTGGGGGGTGCAAGTAACATCAGTAAAGCTGACTTTCTCCGAATTCAACGCTTGTTTGTGGAAGTTTTAGCCCCCATTGCCGAAACTTTAGGGGCTTATGTCGTGGATGGAGGTACGGATGTAGGAATTATGCGAATGATGGGTGCGGCTCGTACCCAGATAGGTGCTAAGTTTGCTTTGGTTGGTGTGACACCCGAAAGCAAAGTGGCTTTACCTAATCATTCGGAAACTGCTGCTGATTTAATACCCTTAGAGCCAAACCATACTCATTTTGTGCTAGTTCCTGGTAATGATTGGGGCGACGAGTCTCCTTGGATATCTTGCGTTGCGACTATGCTGGCCAATGATGCACCTTCGATGACACTACTCTTGAACGGTGGCGAAATTACCTTTAAGGATGCGTTTTCTAGCGTTGATAGTGGAAGGTTAGTTATTGTGATTGCTGGTAGTGGTAGAACCGCAGATATACTTGCAGATGCTTTGCGTGGAAAGGCTAGTGATGAACGAGCCAAAAAGCTAGCTAAATCTGGTACATTACAATACATCGACTTACTCGACATAGAGAAAGGAGTTGAGAATTTAGGCAAAGTAATTAAAGGGTTACTTTCTAATTAGGAGTAAAAAATGGCAAAAAAAGATAGTTATCACGATTTTTTAAAAGAAGATTTTAACAAATTATTTGCAGAGATTAACTTAGGTGATATGCAAAAACATTTTTTGCGATCGCGCTGGTTAGAACAAGTACTTTGGATGGAAAATAAGGCGAATTTATCGCGCGATCGCCATTATTTTTTACGGATAACAACGATTATTGGTGGTGTAATTCTTCCAGCATTGGTAAGTCTAAATATTAACACTAATTTTAAACCTAACAATAGCAATAGGAATATCATTATGTGGTCAACTTTTGGTCTGAGCCAATTAGTTGCTATCAGTGCTGCCATTGAAGAGTTTTTTCACTATGGAGAACGCTGGCGACACTATCGCCGAACAGTTGAGTCTTTGAAAACCCAAGGGTGGCAATTCTCACAGTTGACTGGCCCTTATCGTATTTATCCAAGCCACGAACAGGCATTTAATCTATTTGCAAGTCATGTAGAAGATATTATTCAGCGAGATGTGGAAATATATGCCACTCAAGTTGTACAAGAAAAGAAAGAAGAAAAACATAGTCAGGAAGAATATATCCTTCCCCAAAATACAAAAATAACCAATTTAGAAGAGAAGAAAGACGAAGCATAAAATTGATTCAATAAATTCTTTGATATTAGATAAAAACATAATAATACTTAGAAATAAAGATAAACCCCCTTTATCCCCCCGATATATTGGCGGTAAACTTGAAATCTTGCCCCCTCCCCAATACATACGGGGAGGGTTGGGGAGGGGTGATTCAAGGATTTTTGCAAGAGACTCCATGAGCTACGCTCACAAGGAACAATGAAAATGTCTTTTCCTCCTGCCTTCTGCCTTATTTTCAAGACAGGTCTATTCTGTTGTTTCAGCCAGCCCATTCTCTTGAACTTAACCCCATAGAGTGCGTCTGGGAACGATCTCAAGCAAGACCTGAAATGGGAGTTATTTGATAACCTGGAGCATCTGCCAACCAAGGTTGCTCAACTTCTAGCTGAACTGACTCCTAAAATTGCTGCTTCTTTGACTGGTTATGATTTCATCCTAAATGCCTTATCTGTCGTAAATATTTTTTGAATTGGTATTACTCTCAGGTATAGATGGACACTATAGTATCTTGATTGATTTCACACAGAAATTCTGGGACGTAGATGATTTCTATGCCATCTGAAAACTAATGTGGCAGAAAAGGCCCCAACTGCCGTTTTTTGAGTTCATCGAACTCACATTAAATTAATCCTCTAAAATCTTGATTTCATCAAGTTGATTAATTACCACATCCGCACCTCGGACATTATCTGGTTTACCTACCCAAGTGATACCAATACAACCTGCGGCTTTAGCATTACGTGCCATTTGCATATCACCAACTGCATCACCCACCATCAAGGTAGCATTCGGTTCAACTCCCAAAGCTTGACAAGCTTGCAAAAATAGAACGGGATCTGGTTTACTCGGCCCCTCATCTACTCCCATTTCCAACTGGATATAATCGCTTAACTGGTGATTGGCTACAAAATTACGTACTTCTTGAGTTGTCGCAGCCGAGAGGATACCAAGCTTTAGCCCACCATCTCGCAGGTATTTCAAAATTTCTAGGCTACCTACAAAAAGTGGTGAAGGAGTTTGTCCAATGTATTTTTCTGCTTCATCCAAAGCTTGACGAGCTATTTTTAAGCACTCAAACCATCCTCTTCCAGTTTCGGCAATATATGCCGCAGCCGCAACTTCTGTTTCACGGCGACTCGCTACTGATATTAAACCTGCGGGATCTAGAAGATTGCCATTGATACCAAATGCCATCAATAAAGGTTCCCCAGTCCCAGGGATTTGAGCATCTATTAATCTTGCTGCCTTTTGTGCTAGCGATCGCAAATACGTTTCTGAATCTTCTAGAGTACCGTTTTTGTCAAACAAAATTGCTTGGATATTATCAAAAGTGATATTTCTACATTGAATGGTTGCCATAATATTTCACCCCACTTATTTAGTTAGAAGTTAAGAGTTATTATTCCTAACTCTTGTACAGATGCGATTAATCGCGTCTCTACTCCCACCTCTTGTACAGACGCGATTAATCAATCGCGTCTCCCAACTCTTCACTCTCACCGATTCTCCACATAAAAAAAGAGGGAAAAACCCTCTTTATAAAATGATTTGATACTCTTACTCCAAGACAAGTAAAACTATAAAAAATCTATTAGTCTTCAATAGCTGCTGGAATTTCCTCTTCAATTTCCGTCGCTGCTGGAATCTCTGTTTCAATTGCCGCAACTACTGGAATATCTTCGTCAAGTTCTGCTGCTGCCGGAATATCTTCGTCAAGTTCTGTTGCTGATGGAATATCTTCGTCTGCAAGAACTTCCGCAGGTGTAGCCGCAGCAGTAGCACCTTGCTGCTTGGCTAATAGCTGTTCGCGATACTTAGCAGCCATTTCTTCCGCCTTATCGTAAACCAAATCCCGGTTTTTAATCATGTCGCCGGGTTCGGGTTCTAGCTGCTTGGTAGATAGGGAAATGCGACCCCTTTCTGCATCCAAGTCAATGATCATAACTTTCACTTCATCATTGACATTGAACACGCTATGAGGTGTATCAATATGTTCGTGAGAAATCTCAGAAATATGCAGTAGACCACTGACGCCGCCAATGTCGATGAAAGCACCGTAGGGTTTGATACCACGAACAGTACCAATTACTACTTCGCCGACTTCTAGGCGGTTCATCTTGCGTTCAACTAGCGCCCGACGATGAGATAGAACAAGACGATTTCGTTCTTCGTCTACCTCTAGGAATTTCAATGGCAGATCCTCACCTACCAATTCTTCTTTAGGTTTGCGGGTACTGATGTGGGAACCTGGAATAAAGCCACGTAATCCCTCAATTCGTACCAATGCTCCACCGCGATTGGTTGCAAATACGCCAGAACGGACAGTCGCATCTTCTGCTTGCAGCTGTCGCACGCGTTCCCAAGCCCGCATATATTCAATACGGCGAATGGAAAGGGTTAATTGACCATCTTCATTTTCATCAGTAAGGATAAAAAATTCGCGTGTTTCGTTTGACTGTAATACTTCTTCCGGGCTATCCACCCGGTTAATAGACATTTCTTGTATGGGTATATATGCTGCGGTTTTAGCACCAATGTCAATCAGAGCGCCGCGCGGCTCTATACTGAAAACTGTTCCTGGTACAACATCGCCAGGGCTAAAATGATAATCGTATTTGTCAAGTAGAGCAGCGAAATCTTCGTGAGTGAATCCAATTTCTGTAGCGGTTAAATTCTGATTGACCATGCTGATTTGTTCCTGGTTCTAGTCTCCGTAAAGGTGGTGCGACAAGCGCGATGCGCGATGTAAGCAGTACTATAGCAGCTTACACAAAACATCCTTTTTCATCCTAGCGCAGAAAAGCTAGCATTAACACATATCTACTCCCAAGATTGGAAATTATATCACAATATTTAGTCATTGGTCACTGGTCAATTGGTCATTGGTTAGTAGTTAAGAAGCAACATAAAAGACAAAGGACAAATTACAAATGACAAATATAATAATATCCGTTGCCACCATACTTAGTAGCAACGGATATTAAGATTAAATCCGCTTAAAAGTCTGTGGATAGGATCTACTTATCTTTTGGTTTCTCAAAGCGAGGGGGTTCGCGAAATGCGATCGCAAAGAAGAGAGTACCTATACACAGAGTAAAAATCAAGATGTACGCAACGCTTTCCATATTACGATTTCCTCTTTATCCAGCCAGTAATTAAAGTTCTGAGTGCTGAGCGCTAAGTGCTGAGTCAGAGCCTTAACTCGGAACTCAGCACTTCTTTACTCAGCACTGAAATTAAAGGGCTTCTTTCCGGCGGGTTGACTTGTCACCCACTTTCTGGAACAGACCCCACTCAACTTGCTCTTCAAGATCGGCGTCAACACCAGCAAATACGTCTCGGTAGATTGTCCGAGCGCCATGCCAGAGATGACCAAAGAAGAACAGCAGAGCAAATACGGCGTGTCCAAAGGTAAACCAACCTCTAGGACTGGTGCGGAATACACCATCAGAGTTCAAGGTTTCCCGGTCAAATTCAAAGATTTCACCGCCTTGAGCCTTACGGGCGTACTTCTTCACATCAGCTGGTTCTGTAAAGGTCTGACCATTCAGATCGCCACCGTAGAAACTAACGGTAACACCAGATTGCTCGAAGCTATATTTAGATTCTGCCCGACGGAAGGGAATGTCAGCCCGGACAATTCCATCTGCATCAGTCAAAATCACTGGGAAGGTTTCAAAGAAGTTAGGGAGACGACGCACGGTCAATTCTCGTCCTTCAGAATCTTTGAATACGGCGTGACCTTGCCAAGACTGAGCAATGCCATCACCCTTCACCATTGGCCCTGTACGGAATAGACCGCCTTTAGCGGGGCTATTACCGACGTAATCGTAGAAAGCCAATTTTTCAGGAATCTGCGACCAAGCTTGCTCAAGGGTTGCACCTTCAGCAACGCTAGTTTGGACGCGGCGCTGAATTTCTTGACCGAAGTAGCCTTGATCCCATTGATAGCGGGTAGGGCCAAACAATTCGATGGGTGTGGCGGCGTTACCGTACCACATAGTACCAGCAACAACGAAAGCAGCGAAGAAGACTGCTGCAATACTGCTAGAAAGTACTGTTTCAATGTTCCCCATCCGCAAGGCTTTGTAGAGCCGTTCGGGGGGCCTAACTGTCAGGTGGAATAAGCCTGCAATAATACCAACAACACCAGCGGCAATGTGGTGAGCCGCAATGCCACCAGGGTTATAGGGGTTAAAACCATCTGGGCCCCATTCTGGTGCTACTGCTTGTGCAGCGCCAGTTATACCATAAGCATCAGAAACCCATATCCCCGGACCAAATAGTCCGGTGACGTGAAAAGCACCAAAACCAAAACAAAGTAGACCAGATAAGAATAGATGAATGCCAAACATCTTTGGCAAGTCTAAAGCGGGTTCACCAGTGCGGGGATCTCTGAAGAGTTCCAAATCCCAGTAAACCCAGTGCCATACGGCAGCTAGGAACAGCAGACCGGAAAGAACAATGTGAGCGGCAGCAACGCCTTCAAATGACCAGAAGCCAGGATCGCTTGATGGTCCACCAGTAACGTTCCAACCACCCCAAGATTGGGTAACACCCAAACGTGCCATAAAGGGTAGGACGAACATCCCTTGACGCCACATCGGGTTGAGAACTGGATCACTAGGATCAAAAACAGCTAGTTCGTAGAGTGCCATCGAACCAGCCCAGCCTGCTACTAAGGCTGTGTGCATTAGGTGTACAGAAATCAGTCGCCCTGGATCATTCAGAACGACTGTATGTACTCGGTACCAGGGTAGTCCCATCGACTACGCTCCTCCTCGATGAGTTAGTTTACAAAGCAATTTTCTTACTGAGGTTATGAGAGACGAAAATCGCCACTCATAAAACTCTCTCTTGTTTTTTGTTATTGCCACCAGAGTATCACCACAGCTTAGTCTTAATAAGTCAGACAGCGTGGGTGCTTTGGCAATGCTTACTCGCTTCGGGAGGTTTACCTATGTTAGGGTAGCCATCGCCAAGCAAAAATGAGAATGTTTTAAAAAGTGTAACTATTGATGGAATTGTTTGCAAGCGTGTAAATTGATGCGATCGCGTAGCATCTCCAAGTTTTTTCGCTACCAATACCCGTCGGGGATGAAATTTGCTTATCTTTTCTTTACCTGGGGAGTGGGGAGAAGGGGAGCAGGGGAGCAGAGAAGTTTTAGTAAGTTTTATCCCCTCTGCCCCTTTGCACCTCTGCCTCTCATGCCCCAGATTTACTGAACCACCAAGTGGATATTTTGCAGTTGACACTTCGCCTCAGCTGTACCCAGGCGTTCAATTACCTGTTCGGCGCTCATCAGACGCTTGAGTACTACTTGGCCGATGGTCTGACTACCAATTACTGGTGTTGTTGGCTTGACTTCCACGGTTAAAACGGCTTCTTCAACTCGATAAAGCCAGAGCAATTCATTTTCTTCGACTAAACAAATATTCATTCGCTGAATATCTGGTTGGCGTCGCCATGCAGTTATTTGCCAGAGTCCATCAGATGCCCAGACTCTTGCAACTGCCCATCCCTCAGATAGAAAGAAATACTTCACGGTCTTAGTCTCACTATTAGACTTTCAATCTGCTGTTAACGATATCGCGATCGCTTTAGTCGCTAATGTTCAAACACTGTTCTTTTTGAGAATACAGCTAATCTTGACGATAAACTGCTCTATCGGTGTCTGTTCCCAAGCAGCAAGAGCTAAAATCTCAACTTACACTATTTGGGCTAAGGTCAAACCTTAACAAGACCTATTTTCCTAGTAACTATGAATTTACGACAAATTTAGCCAATGTTGAAAATTCTAATTAAATAAAAACTTTTCAATACTTAATAAATCTTAAATGTCAAACTTTGTATTTTATTAATGATTTTTGTAACAAAATAGTGCATAGGCGTAGCCCGTCGTAGACATCTTACAGCAGCAATTAACTTAATTATGAAGTTGAGTATCCGCTATAAATTTTTAATTTAGATGGCAACGGAGTGTTCCCTCAAAACAATAACCACTATAAATTGTGAAGATTCAGCAAAAGAGTCACAAATGTAGTAAAATTGCTGACCGCTGATATCAAGTATATTACTGCTATGACCTGGTTTTCCTTGTCCGTGAAACGGTGGGGTCGGATTACACAATTCCTATCTTTGTTCTGTCTATGTTTATTTTTAGTTGTTAGCTGCGCTCCTCGTCCGCAATCAACTACGCCGCCATCAGGTTCTGTAAATACCTCTACAGGTGATGGTCGTATTACTATCGGTACAACAGCAAAGCCAAGAACCCTCGATCCGGCTGATGCTTATGAGTTAGCAGCTTTAGGTTTGGTGTTTAATATGAGCGATCGCCTCTATAATTACGAACCAGGAAGCACCGAAATTAAACCCCAACTAGCTACAGCATTACCCAAAATCAGTCAAGACGGCTTAACTTATACTATCCCTTTACGTCAGGGAGTAGTTTTTCATGATGGTACTCCCTTCAATGCTCAAGCAATGGCCTTTACCATCCAGCGCTTTATTGAAAATAAAGGAAAACCCTCATTTTTACTAGGTGATATAGTAGATTCGATAAAACCGACAAGCGAGTATGAGTTGACAATCAAGCTGAAAAAGTCCTTTGCAGCTTTTCCCTCACTGTTGGCATTTCCTGGAGTGTGTGCCGTTTCTCCAAAAGCTTACGAAGTCGGCGCTGGTAAATTCAAGCCGAATATTTTTGTGGGGACTGGTCCTTACAAATTAGGACAGTATGGTACTGATTCCATCCGATTTGATGTATTTGATAAATATTGGGGAGAAAAACCAGTTAACAAGGGTGTTAATCTCCAAATTCAAACTAGTCCAGTTAATTTGTTTAATGCTTTCCGTACAGGGGCAATCGATGTAGCTTATCTGTCGCTGCAACCAGATCAAAATCGGAGTTTGGAAGAAGGTGGTAAAAAAGGGGATTGGCAAGCGATCGCAGCTGAAGGTAGTGTAGTAAGTTATCTGGTATTAAACCGGAATCAAAAGCCTTTAGATAAATTAGAGGTAAGACAAGCGATCGCATCCATAATTGACCGTCCACTTTTAAACGAGCGAGTCTTACTTGGTCAAGCAGATCCGCTTTATAGCATGATTCCCACAACATTTAAAGTTTCTGTGCCATTATTCAAAGATAAATATGGTGATGCTAACTTCGATCAAGCTAAAAAATTATTAGCTACTGCTGGCTTCTCCAAAGAAAATCCTGCAAAAGTACAAGTTTGGTATCCTTCTAGTTCACCTACTCGTAGTTTGGCAGCACAGACACTCAAATCCCTTGTGGATGTCAAAATGGATGGAATACTCCAATTTGAAGTTACCCAAGCGGAAGGGCCTGCCTTCTTTAAAGACATTGCCAAAGGTTTGTATCCGGCAGCTTTACTTGATTGGTATCCAGACTTTTTAGATCCAGATAATTACGTCCAGCCATTTTTATCTTGTGACAAAGGTTCAGTTGCTAAAGGATGCGAAGATGGAGGCAGTCAAACTCAGGGTTCGTTCTACTATAACGAAGCCATAAATAAATTGATTGATGGTCAACGCAAAGAACAAAACCCCGAAGCGCGTCAGAAAATTTTTAACGAAATTCAAACGCAAGTTACTACTGATGTACCTTACGTTCCCTTATGGCAAAACAAAGACTATGTATTTGCCCGAAATGGTGTTAATGGCGTAAAACTTAACCCTACCCAAATTTTGCTTTACCAAACACTTAAAAAGTAGTCATTAGTCATTAGTCATTAGTAAGAACTCTTGACTATTGACTTTTGACTATTCGATAAAAAATTTCTTGTTCAATATCTATCTATTTGATAGTTAAAATAGTTCCCAAAAGTGCTTTGTGAATTTTAAAATTTAAATTACTTATGTCTCGTTCTAAAGCTTTACAATATTACATTGTTTCTCGCTTGCTTCTTGCGCCACTTCAGCTATTAACGATCATCACCATTGTATTTCTTTTACTAAGAGCAACACCAGGAGATCCAGCAGATGCAATCCTTGGTGGACGTGCCCCAGAAGCTGCTAAAGAAGAATTGCGAAAACAACTCGGTTTAAACCTACCGGTGTGGCTACAGTATCTAAATTATTTGGGAAGTATACTGCGCTTTGACTTGGGAACTTCTTTAATGAGCCGCGGACAAAATGTCTGGGACATAATTGGGCAATATTTCCCGGCGACGGTGGAATTAGCAGTGTGTAGTATGGCGGTTGCACTCATCGTCGGAATTGCGGTTGGGACTCTTTCGGCTTCTCGTCCTGGGACATATTTTGATGTCGGCGGGCGCCTATTTGGTATCATCACTTACGCACTCCCTATGTTTTGGGCGGGAATGCTTTTGCAGTTGATTTTTTCAGTCCAATTGGGTTGGTTTCCTAATTCCAACCGCTTTCCGCCCAATCTGCCGGCTCCAACTACTGTCACTGGATTGTATACAATTGATAGCTTGCTTGGTGGAAATTTCACTCAGTTTTTTACATCTTTGCACCATCTGGCTCTACCGAGTCTCACTTTGGGAATTTTGCTCAGTGGAATTTTTGAGCGAATTGTGCGAGTGAATTTAAAGCAAACCTTGCAAGCAGATTATGTAGAAGCTGCTAGAGCCAGAGGTATTGGTGAAAATAAAATTTTAGCCTCTCATGCTTTAAAAAATGCGCTAATTCCAGTGATTACAGTCTTGGGATTAACTTTTGCTTCTCTGTTAGGTGGGGCGATTTTGACAGAGGTAACATTTTCTTGGCCTGGGTTAGCTAATCGATTGTATCAAGCGATCGCCGATCGCGATTATCCCACAGTCCAGGGAGTGCTAGTCTTTTTTGGTGCGATCGTTGTGAGTGCAAGCATTTTGATTGATATTTTAAATGCTTATGTAGATCCGCGAATTCGATATTAAGCTGTTGGACATTTTGTTAAATTTCTTGAGAAATACCACTAGCTAAAATACCAAGAATTTTATTCACATCTTTGAGATAATACTCGCTTAAATCAATAGTCAATGTTTGTGCTTCTAGTTTCAGGAATTGCCAAATACTGCCCGTTGTGACTGCGCCGTAAATTGTTTTAATCTCAGTTGCAGCTTGCTGATTAAAAATTTGGGCTGCTACCATTTCTGCTGCACACTGACCCAAACCCCCATTAATATTTTCTTTTTTAGCTTCTACAACTGTAATTACTGGTGCTGTCAAAATTAGAATTTCTGGAGATTTAGTAATAATAAAATCGCAAGTGCCGTTTAATCCTTTGCTACTATCGACAGTAAAATCTACTCCCGAAAATAAACTAACTTGTTCGTGTAATTGTCGGCGTAAATCAACTAAAATTGGAGCAATAATTAACTCAGAGCGAGCTTTTTCACTATTACTGCCTAAAGCGATATCCAGGTTATAATTGAGTGTTTCTACAAGTAAATTACTTGCTGTTAATTCAGGAACAGTAGCGAAAATATCGCGTTTTTCTAATGTGATTAAACTAAACTCTTGTTTTGCTTTAGCTAAACTAAACTCGCTGTAGGCCATAGAACTACTACTCCGTTTAGTTTCTAGTTGGAGAATACACACCTAATTTTTGCACAAATATCAACTTAAGCTTCTAAAAGCTTATCTTCTTAAACTACGCGGGTCGAGTGCATCTCTCAGCCCATCACCAAGTAAATTGAATGCCAGCACTGTGAGGATAATCAGCACAGCCGGCGGCCAAATTAGCCAAGGTTGCAACACCAAAATTGAAGCATTGCTAGCCAGAGAAAGCATATTGCCCCAAGAAGGGTCTGGTTGTTGAATACCCAAACCGATGAGACTCAATATCGCCTCTGCACCAATAAAGCTAGGAATTGCAAGAGTCGCAGAGATAACTACATAACTAGCCGTTTGCGGTAAAACGTGACGGACAATGATATAAATTGGGTTCCCGCCCATTGCACGCGAGGCTTGAACAAATTCTCGCTCTTTAATTGATAGTACCTGTCCCCTAATGACCCGTGCTAAACCAGCCCAGCTAATTACCGAAGTAATCACCACAATCAGCAAAAAGCGCTGGGTACTACTTAAACCCGCTGGTAAGACTGCGCCCAATGTTACCAAAAGATAAATACTGGGGAAAGTCATTAGCACTTCAGCCAAGCGCATAATGACGCTATCAGTCACACCGCCGAAATAGCCGGAAATTCCCCCGATGAGCAAACCGAGGGGATAGGTAATGATAATCCCAAAAATCCCGATAAACATACTGATGCGACCGCCATGCAGCAAGCGACTAAATTGGTCGCGGCCTTGGTCATCAGTGCCCAAAATATTGACTTTTGCGCCAGTTGTTGTGCCAAATAAATGCCGATTTAAGGGGATACCACCAAAGATTGTGACTTCATCCCACTTGGGCGGTAGTGGCAAACTTATCTGCAACAATCGGTATTCTGGCCCGGAGACAAATAGACGCAGAGGCGAAGGCTTTGTTGAGTCTACAATGATTTGGCGATCGCCTGTATCTAAATTCGTGTCTCCCTGAGTCGTCGGATAAACATAAGGCCCAATAAACTGCCCTGACTGAGAAACCCAATGTATCTTAGTTGGTGGCAGCAGTGAACCATTAGGCTGTGAAGCATAGGGGTCATAAGGAGCTACGAAATCAGCTGCAATTACTCCTACATAGAAAATTAACAGCAAAATTGCCCCAAATCGTGCCAAAGGATTTTTCTTAAGTCGTCGCCACCAATCCATAGTAGTTAGGAGTTATAAGTTAGGAGTTATTAAGCTTTTATCTTAATTCATAACTCATGATTAATAATTTTCAACTCTTAAACTCCTAACTCTTAACTTTTAACTCCTAACTCCTAACTGCCAACTGCTAACTTCTCTAAATACCGCTGCTGTTCTTCCTGTTGTTTTTCATGTTCCACAACAAACACGTTTGAGTAGAGATTAGCGAGAATTTGTTTTCCCTGTTGTGTCAATGATAGGTAATGCAGTCCTTCTTGGATATAGGGATAGACGCCATTCCAATAAAACTTAGCATAGTTATTGCGTAAATCAGCAGGGGTTTTATAGCCCAAAACTTTATTTACACCAGTTTCTTCAAATTCGTAAAATAAAGAAGTAATTTTCTTCAGGTAACGCGGGTCGCTTAGTTGACCAATCAAATCAGCAGCACGGACTAATCCTGCAAAGCACTTTGTATCTTGATGATCTTCTGCCGCAGGTACGGGAAATCTAGTCAATTCAATATTGCTCTTGATTGCGTCAGCATCTATTAACTTGTGACCTCCAAAACGCTCATCAATAAAAAGCTTGGCTCTATCAACATGATACGGCGTTAAACTGGCATCAGAAGCGCCAGCAGCCACAGAAATCATTCTGCCATTTTTACCTGTGGCATATAAGTTTGCTGTTTCTCGGTCTTGCCGACAAACCCCTTTAACGTAACCAATATCGTGACACACTAAGGAAATAATACAATGCAACCAGTCTTCACTGGAAACACCGCCTTCCCTAATATGTTTGCCACGTAAAATTTCTTGCCCTACTAGGGCGACTAGGACTGTGTGTTCAACATTGTGATAAAGGGCGTCGCTATTGGCAATGTTTTCCAAAGCCATGTTACCTGCCCAGGCGATAATATCCTGATAATCATTTTTAAAGCAGCCATAAGTGCGACGGTAGCCGTCTCGAATTTCATTTACAAAGGCATCAATTAAAATTTCAGTGGCATTAAACATATCTGCTTACTCTGGTAAATACCAATTTGTTATTGATTGGATTGATTTCAAAATTCCATAGTCAAGGCCACCCTTGCTGGAATTTAAGACAATGGAGTTTGCTCCTTTGTAACTCACGTATAGCTGTGGACGCTAGCTTTATCTATGCCTGGATGCATGGCTTCCTGGCAACACCAAGGCTTTAGAGGAATGCTTGATTAAGTGTAAAAAATAATTTACTGGTGTACCAAGGTACATAAATACTTTTAATTCTAATTAGATAAATCTAGATGAGCTATATTAGTTTTTCATATATAAGCATTGGTTGGCAGTGATCTAAATACAGATGGTGTGTGACATAGAGTAGCTCTATGAGATGAGAGGATTTTTTATATCATAATTTACATAAAATTTATTATCATTTATCCGGTCGTAATTTCTCTTAGTGACAAAGTTGTATTATATACTTTTGCAGATGAAAGACATTTACTATGAAATGCGTCATAGTTGATATCGAAGTAAATAAGTTTCAAGTTTTTTTAAGAAAATACCAAGATTTGGTATGTATAGACAGAAAGTAGAGGTGTAACTGTGAGCGATGAAAGTCTTTCAGAAGTTGAGGTGGAAGAAGCTATAACCTCTGAAGATAGAAATTTTTTAAGCAAATCAGATCAAAAACTAACCAGGGCATGGTTGAAGCCATTATTCTTAGGTACTGGTTTAGGAATTGCGATCGCCTTGGTTGGGATGAGTGTATTAAATCGTTTTCCATCCCGTCAACAAAGCACAGTAGCGGATAAAAAAGTTAACCCAGCGATGACAGTTACTATCGCCACAGTAGAATCCGCCCGTGTTGTCCGTACCCTGAAAACTACTGGGACTGTAGCCGCGAGTGATTTAATTCCGGTGCTACCGCAAACAAACGGTTTACAAATTAAAAGCATCCCCGCAAACGTCAAAGAAGGAGCTTTTGTCAAACAAGGTCAAGTGTTGGCGGTGTTGGATGGTTCCATACTGCAAAACCAAATTAGCCAAGCAAAAGCAGATGTGGAATCGAAACAAGCAGACGTGGCATCCAAACAAGCCGATTTGGTATCCAAGCAGGCAGATTTGCTATCAAATAAAGCAATAGTCCAGCAAAGACAAGCCGATTTAGCTCAAGCTAAGGCGAGGTTGGAGGAAGCAGCCAAGAATTATCAGCGCTATCAACAACTTGCTGACTCTGGGACGATTAGCAAACAAGAACTTGATACTCGTTCCTACAATGTGAAAACTGCCATAGAAGTTGTGAACCTGTCCCAAGAAAATGTGCGTAGTGCCCAGGCTAATATTGGCAGTGCCCAAGCCAATATTAATAACGCCCAAGCGATCATTAACAAAGCCAAAGCCGATGTCAAGAGCAGTGCTGCTAAGGTGCAACAACTGCAAACTCAGTTGGGACAAACTGTAGTACGTGCGCCGGTTTCGGGAGTAATCGCCGAGAAACTGGCTAGAGTCGGTGATGTCACTGGTGTACCGCCGCAAACTCAGGTGGGAACTGTGATTGGTGGCGCACAAAAACTATTTTCGATTATCCGAGATGAAAAGCTAGAACTTCAGGCGAAGGTGCCTGAAACTCAACTAACTCAGGTGAAAATTGGCGCATCGGTGCAAGTTACTTCTGATGTCGATCGGCGGGTGCGATCGCAGGGACGAGTCAGAGACATACAACCACAGGTGAACGATCAAAGACGGGAGGCGACAGTGAAAATTGACTTGCCGCCAACAACTTTACTTAAACCAGGAATGTTTGCTAGTGCTGCAATTACTACTGACTCAGGGATGAGAATGGTAGTGCCACAAAAAGCAGTGCAATCCCAAGCTGACGCAAGTGTAATTGTATTCATCTTATCGAGTGAAAATACAGCCCGCAGCCAGAAAGTAGAGTTAGGAGATCCTGGCAATAACGACACAGTGGAAATCAAGAGTGGGTTACAGTTAGGCGATCGCGTTGTAGTTGATGGTGCAGGTTATCTCAAAGATGGCGATCGGGTTCGAGTTGCAAATTGAAGGAAATAGGGAAAAATAACCAATACTTCTCTACGAGAGGCTGCACCAACGGCTTCTCTACAAGACGCTACGCGTAGCTTGCTTCCCCGGAGGGGTACGCTCAGTACAAGTGACTAATGACAAATCTAAAATCTAAAATCCCAAATCTAAAATTTCCTAATGTCTTTTAATATCTCAGCCTGGTCGATTAAAAAACCTGTTCCCACAATAGTTTTATTTTTAATTTTGACGGTTGTCGGTTGGTTCTCATTCATATCCTTGGGGATTGATACTAACCCAAATATTGATGTACCAACAGTTTCGATCAAAGTTACCCAACCAGGTGCAGGCCCAGCAGAACTAGAATCCCAAGTGACGAAAAAAATTGAAGATGCTGTGGCGGGGTTGGGCAATATCGATTACATGATTTCCACCGTTAGCGATGGGAATTCTAAGACGACAATCAATTTTGTTTTGGGTACAGATAGCGATCGCGCCACCAATGATGTTCGGAATGCGATCGCTCAAATTCGTCAAGATTTACCCCAAGACATTAACGATCCAATTGTGGAACGCCTAGAATTTTCCGGCGGCCCGGTGATTACCTACGCAGTTAAATCAGACCGACGTTCTGTAGAAGAATTAAGCAATATCGTAGACCAAACTATTAGCCGCGCCTTATTGGGAGTTCGTGGTGTAGCACAAATTCAGCGCGTGGGTGGCGTTGACCGAGAAATTCGCATTAATCTTAATCCAGATCGCTTACAATCTTTAGCGATTACCGCCACTCAGGTAAACGACCAAATCCGTGCTTTGAACATTAACTTACCTGGCGGACGTGCCGAAGTCGGTGGTAGCGAACAAAGTATCCGCACACTTGGAAGTGCCGCCAGTGTAGATATTTTGAAAACTTATGAAATCCTCCTACCACAAGGTGGTTCCGTACCTTTATCCAGCCTGGGAACCGTAGAAGATAAATTTGGTGACGTGCGCCAAGCTGCCAGTTTAAATAATCAACCCGTGGTCGCTTTCCAAGTCTTGCGTAGTACTGGCAGCGTTCTAGTAACTGTGGAAGAAGGAGTGAAAGCAGCAGTCAAACAACTGGAAAAAACTCTTCCTCCAGATGTCAAGCTGGATTTAATTTTTACTAGAGCCGATATTGTCCGTCAATCTTACCAAAGCACCATTGATGAGTTAATTCAAGCTTCAGTGTTGGCGGTCATTGTTATTTTAGTGTTTTTGCGGGACTGGCGAGCAACATTAATTACGGCTGTTGCCTTACCCCTATCAATAATTCCCACCTTCGCAGTGCAGCAAGCCCTTGGTTACACCCTCAACAACATGACTTTATTGGCATTAGCGCTGGCAGTGGGCAACTTGGTAGATGATGCCGTTGTGGAAATTGAAAATATGGAACGGCATATCGCTATGGGCAAGTCAGCTTGGGAAGCGGCTTTTGAGTCTTCCGACGAAGTAGGATTAGCGGTAATCGCAAGTTCAGCAACGATTATTGCAGTGTTTTTGCCCGTTGCCTTTATGGGTGGGATTCCGGGGCAATTTTTTCAACCATTTGGCGTTACCGTTGCCGTTTCCACAATTTTCTCAACTCTTGTCGCGCGGATGGTTACGCCGATGATGGGGGCGTATCTTTTAAAGGAGAAGGAGGGGCAGGGGGGCAGGGGGGCAGAGGGGCAGAGGGGAGTAATAAAAATTTTTAATTTTAAATTTACACTTCCAGGTGGCGGGAAGGGAAGTAGAAAACTTGGAGATGAAAAGCGTCAAGGGTTTCAACCTTATAGATCGCTTTTACAGTGGGCGTTACGCCATAGATTGACAACAATAGCGATCGCCTTAGCTTTTTTTATTGCCAGTGCAATGCTGGTTCCTTTAATTCCCAAGGGTTTTGTTGATGATGGCGATTTTGGAATTTCTAACGTAGCTATAGAATTACCTCCTGGTTCTACATTACAAGACGTTAACAAGGTAGTCACACAAACGACTGACATTATCCGCCAAAACCCAGTAGTAGAACGTGTACTAGCAACAGAAGAGATCAATTCTGCCAGCCTTGCGATTAATCTCAAACCTAGAGAAGAACGAAATATTTCCCAAAAACAGTTTGAGGAACAAGTGCGTCCTTCCTTTGAGCAAATACCAGGAGCGAGAATTAGTTTTCAAAGTCAGTCACCGGGTGACAGTCGCAAAGGTTTATCAATTGTCCTCAGAAGTGAAAATCCCGAAGCATTAAATCAAGCTGCTGATGCCCTAGAAAAACAGATGCGATCACTAGCCGGATTGGTAGAAGTGGCTTCGACTGCAAGTTTAGTTAAACCAGAGATTTTGGTAATTCCTAACCCGCAACGGGCGGCAGATTTAGGGGTGACAGTGCAAGCAATCGCTCGTACTGCGTCTCTTGCCACCATCGGCGATAATGATGCCAACTTGGCGAAATTTAATTTAAGCGATCGCCAAATCCCGATTCGTGTGCAAATTGATCCGCAAGCGCGGGCTGACATTAACACAATCACAAATCTGCAAGTCCCTAGTCAAGATGGTAGATTAATTCCCCTCATAGCAGTAGCAGATATCCGCTTTGGTAGCGGCCCTGCTACCATTAACCGTTACGATCGCGCCCGTCAAGTCGCTGTAGAAGCCAATTTGCAAGGGCTTTCTTTAGGAGAGGCAGTCCAGACAATCAACCAACTACCTGCAATGCAAAACTTACCGCCAGGAGTAGTACAGCAACCATCAGGCAGTGCCAAAATTATGCAAGATATTTTCGGTCGCTTTGGCGGTGCGTTGGGGCTAGCATTAATGTGTATTTATGCAATTCTGGTACTGCTGTATAACAACTTTCTTCATCCATTATCGATTATGGCAGCCTTACCCTTTTGTTTAGGCGGCGCATTAGTAGCATTGATGGTTGCTCAAAAACCTTTGGGAATATATGCCCTGATTGGTATCGTGTTGCTGTTGGGAATTGTCACCAAAAACTCAATTTTGTTAGTTGACTATACCATTATCAATATGCAAGAAGGTAAAACCCAACGTCAGGCACTTGTTGAATCAGGTGTGTCACGTCTACGCCCGATTATGATGACTTCTCTGGCAACGATCGCAGGTATTCTGCCTTTAGCATTAGGAATTGGTGCGGGTTCTGAAGTTCGCCAACCGATGGGAATTGCCATTATGGGCGGTTTTACAACTTCTACTTTGTTGACACTGGTGGTAGTACCAGTGATTTTTAGCTACATCGACAATTTTCAAACTTGGATTATGGATACATTGCGCTATGGCTTTGGTAAAAAACCATCGCGCCCATAATGCCTTTTCAAGTTTGGATTTTATAATGCTTATCGGCTGAGTTCAATACAAACCTAACCCCCAGCCCCTTCCCTGCTAGTGTTGGGGAGTAAGACTCAAAGCCTCTCTCCTTTTAGGAGAGAGGTTTGGAGAGAGGTCAAACTGTATTGCTTCCATTTGAAAACTACTATAGATTATTTAATTCAAAATCTAAAATTTAAAATCTAAAATTATTCCGTCTCTCTGCCTGTTGTGCGATCGCATTTACCCCTGGGAATCATAACAAACAGATTCACCTGAGTAAATAACCAATGGCTTACCAAAACATCACCGCCTCCCTTTCCCCAGCAGATATCCAGGAAATTAAAGCAGCCTTCGCGACTATCCAAGCAAAAATGCCTTTTCTCGTTACCCTGAGTGTAGAAGAACGACGCAAGTTATTTAAGATGGGCGATAAAAGACTCGCTTTTGTCAACACTAGCCTGATTGCTGCCCAGTCTAACAAGGAAATCTTACCAGCCAGCTTTGATTTAGATGAGTTTATTCGGGATTATCAACTAGCCGCTAACCTCACCGAACTATTGATTGGACTGCGACAACTGACAGAACAAGTAGATGATACCCTAATGGCAGTCGGTAGCGAAGCAATGGGTAGCAGCTTGACAGTTTATGATTACGTCAAGACAGCTGCTAAGAAAACTCCAGGGTTAAAAACTATAGCTGAACAATTAGGCGATCGCTTTAAGGCTATAAAAAGTAAACCTGCCAAAGCTGCATCTGATTCATAGTCTGTAAATATTGCCAGATGCACCAGAAAAGTTCAAGGGGAAAGGTTAAAGGGAGATGTAATTCCTTTTTCTTTTCCCCTTTCTGTTTTCTCAACTTCTGCAAGAGTCTCATGATTTGCAAAACAAAGTGTATTTTTTCGTGAATGACTTGAATTTGATAGGTGATATCGTGTCCGCTTAAAAGACCTCTCCCCGGTTTTACTACGCAAAACTTGTCCCTCTCCGAGTCGGAGAGGGACAGACTTGAACTTTAGATCAAGGCAGGGAGAGGTTTTTTAAACTCACGGTGAATGAATATTAAAGCTTTGTCGTTGAATATCAAAGATTCAGCGATGAATATCAAAGATTCAGCGATGAATATCAAACATTCGTCGTTGAATATCAAAGCTTCGTCGTTGAATATCAAAGATTCAGCGATGAATATCAAACATTCGTCGTTGAATATCAAAGCTTCGTCGTTGAATATCAAACATTCGTCGCTGAATATCAAAGCTTCGGCGATGAATATCAAACATTCGTCAATGAGTCTTTAATACTCGTCCACAAGTATTAAAGGCTCTCAATCAGGAATTAGGAATTGCAAGGTTGTTATTATACTTTTAGCCGCGTGTAATTTGCCTCCTTGCCCCCAATTATGCTCATCACACCCCGCCAAAACAGCAAGCTTTCCCTCTTTTTCCTTTTCTGTTTCACCCTACACTAACTTTCCTCCTCTCTCTACCTTGGGTAAACGCCGATTAGTGCAAAACTCGCTTTCATCGATATGATCGAGTGAGTAACTAGGAGCTAATCTGAGAAATGCCTAACCCGCTATACGATCAAGATTTGCAATTATGGATTGAGCAAACCATTCAACAGTTACAAAATCATGAATTTGAGGCGTTGGATATTGAGCATTTGATTGAGGAGCTAGTTGATTTGGGCAAAGCAGAGAAAAATGCGCTCAAAAGCAATCTGACAATTTTGTTAGCACATTTACTCAAGTTACGCGTTCAGTATGATGTACCTGATAGCATGAAAGGAAGCTGGTATAGCTCAATACTTGAACATCGTCAGCGAGTTCTGAATAATTTAGCAGATACTCCTTCTCTAAAAAGTTTTCTGGTAGAGGCAGTGGAAAAAGCCTACCCAGATGCTCGCAAGCTAGGCATTAAAGAAGGTAAGTTGGCTAAGTTTGGGATTCGGGTACCCCAAGAAAATGAGTATCCCACCGTTTGTCCTTTTTCCATTGAGCAGATTTTAGATGAAGATTTTTACGGGCTGTAGAGGATTGCTCCTGCTGTCATATTGCTTTACATCTAGATAGATAGACAGCTTGACCGAAAGGTTCTACAATCTGACTGATTGCGGTAAATTTACCTATTGCCCAATCCATATAAGCATAGTAAAGATTTTCTAGTGATTCCGTTTGATTGCAGAAGCACTAAATTAATATAGGAAAGTCTTTGAGTAAAGGGCAGCAGAGAAATGGATGTAAAGCTGATTCTAGCTGGATTAACAGTTATATTTACGATTTCGTGCTTATTTTTCGGCACGAAAAACGGGTTCTATGATTCAGATAACTATCATGGCAATGGCTCCGCACATTGAGATAAATCTGTAAACGCTCGATCGACTTCCCCGAGGGTGAGTTGGCTAAGAGCGCTCAAAACTTGTAAAGGGAAAAGAAACCAGAGGCAAACTGCTGTAGCTCCTAGTTTGATAGCTTCTCGTTAGCCCACCTTTCCGAACCAGTGCGGGTTCGGTGCAGGCGTCCTCCCCAATCCAAAATCCGTATTCTCAGGGTGTAGGGGCGCACGATAAAACTTACCCCTAAGTCACAAAACCAAAATTTGTGTAACTTTTGGCTTTTGGGATATGTCCATGATGATCAGGTTTGAGGGGAGGAGAGCATGAGGGATAATCTGTCGGCATCCTCTCGCGTAGATGCTGGGGAAGCGGGTAGCGAATTAGAATGTTTGCCCTATAGTGTCCAGCATGACAATGAGGGCGTGTGTTTATTGGTGAAAATGGGGCCACACCGCATTCTGTTGGACTGTGGTTTGGATGATATTTCATCGCTGGCTAACGGGCTTACTAAATCGGGACGTGGAACTAGTTCGCCCCTACCAGCAGATTTAGTTTTGATTAGTCATGCTCACCCAGATCATGCTAAAGGCTTACTGGCGCTGCATAAAACTTTTCCCAAGTTACCTATTTATGGTAGTGAAGTAACTAGCAAGTTATTACCGCTGAATTGGGTAGACGAAGATCCGAAGGAAATTTCCCAATTTTGCCATGCTTTGCCATTGCGATCGCCTGTGGAATTTCAAGATGGTTTGGTAGCAGAATTATTTCCCGCAGGGCATTTACCAGGGGCAGTAGCAATTCTCCTGACCTATACCACCCAGCAGCGTACTTACAAGCTACTGTATACAGGGGACTTTTTCTTATCGAACTCCCGACTAGTAGAAGGTTTGCGTTTAGAGGAATTGCGGGGCTTAGATTTGGATGTGCTAATCATTGAAGGTAGTTATGGCACATCCCGTCATCCTCACCGCCGCAACCAAGAAAATCAACTAGCCGAGCGAATTAATCGCGCGATCGCTGACCATTGTTCTGTAATTCTTCCCACGCCGGCTTTAGGATTGGGTCAAGAATTATTAATGCTCTTGCGATCGCATCACCACTTCACTGGACGAGATTTAGATATTTGGGTAGATGGTGCTGTCGCTACTGGGTGTGATGCCTACCTTGAACTGCTACCGCATCTCCCCCCATCGGTACAGAACTTCGCCCGCCATCAACCTTTATTTTGGGATGAACGGGTACGTCCTCGCGTGCGTCGTCTACAAGCAGAACATCGTCCCAGTGTGGGCAAGTCACCTTGTATTGTCCTCACCGATTCAACATCTGATTTAGGCGAACATTGCCAATTAGACACTGGGCCCTGGCTGATTCTCCTACCAGAAAAAATTGATATAAAACTTAACAAAGAATATTTAGCACCCAGCACTGTCGAAAGCTATCTTTTAGCTCAACATAGTGATGGCCCTGGTACTACGCAGCTAATTCATAATTTGCGACCCCAGCACGTGATTTTTGTCCACGGTTCCCCTGCCTACTTGGCAGACTTGACGAGCTTAGAAGAGTTACAAAATCGCTACCATATACATTCCCCGGCAGCTGATACCTTAGTAGAACTGCCCATCGGCGACACATTTTTACAGCCGGCAGCTCCAGAGACTAACTACGAAGGCGAACTGACAGAGTTAGGAACAATAATTACAATCACCCTACCCAATGTGATTACTGCCGATCCGCGTTGGCGGCAATTTGCCGATACTGGTTTAATCGAAGCTCGTTGGCAAGGGGAGGAACTAGTATTAAGGGGATTGTCTCAACGAGAACTACTCAACCAAAATAGCGATCGCTATACATGGACAGACGTAGACTGTTGTGGTACTTGCCGACATCAAAGGGGGCAGCGGTGTTGGAACCCAGCTTCCCCGTTGTATAACTTTAAGGTAACTCTCGAAGGTTACTGTCCTGCCTTTGAAGGTTTATCTAGTCCTGAGTCCTGAGTTCTGAGTCCTGAGTTAGGATTTATTACTCAGCACTCGATACTCAGTACTCAGCACTGATTATTTATTCTGGGTTCGAGTCAGTGTAACGGTTGTGAATGCGCTCTGCTTCGGGACAATCTTCAGTCATCAGAGGTTCTACATTACCGCGTGGTACTGAAGCCAATTTTTGCGTTACAGCACCAATGCTCTCGAGGCGAACCATTTCTTCCCAAGAACAAACTTCGTCCTCTTCTTCTGTTTCATAGCGTAGGGTCACTAAATCTCCCTCTATGTCTATGATGCGGGCGCGTTCAATCCAGCGTTGCTGGTCCCGCAAGAAAACACATACCTCGCGCCCATCGCAACAGAGTTGATAAATCTTGCGGTGTAGCATGTACTGTTTCTGCCTTTTTAAACAACGTAGTTAAACCTGTAAAAATCTGGGTTCTACCCCATTACATTACACCTTTAAGAGGTTAATTTCACTGTTCAGAACAAGTACGCTTCATAACCCAATCCTAACATTTGCTTCTAGTTGTCAAAATACCAGGATAATGTTGGGTCATAAATCAATGGTTGCTCCAGCAATGAACTCAGTCTCTCTCCGGCTTATTCTAGGGAATGTCTGCTTCTATGGAAGTCAAACAATTCGGTACCTGTCCTAACCAGGTTTATATTTCTTGGTGAGTCATTCTTACCATTATGTAATAAAGAATACTCCAAAACAATCGTTGATTGCGGTTGTTTAACTTGCCTACTTTTAATCATTGGCATTACTGGGAAGTCCGGGGACTTGGCTTTACTTTTACCCACTTGTATCTGATCTTAACTCATTCTCTTGCTGACCTTGATGCTTTTCAACAACAACAGCCAAATAGTTTTGAGTTTTTCAGGTTTTTGCCTGAAAAAAGGCAACAGCGTAAGGGAAGAGGTAGAGGGAAAAGACCATGAGAAAATTCTACTCCAGAAGTCTCAGGAGGATTTATGTGGTAAAGGAAATTCTATAAGCACGTTCGACGAGGATGCTTCTCGTTTAATTTTTCCTGCGCGAACTGCATCGTATAGAGCTGCTAGGTCTGGCAAATCCTCTGACTGATAGCATTTAGTGGCTAGCACCTGCTGGAGTAAACCCTCAGATTCAACACTAAGATATCCGGTTTGGAAAGCAGATGCAATAATTGTGCGAATCATCTTAATTAGGGCAGAGTGAGCAAACTATTAGGTCTAGTGTGGAACATTTTCCTCTATTACTAATTGATATGAAACATTAATACTGTGTGATTAGTATTACGCTTAATCGGTGATTTACATCACAATATGATTTTTCTATACTCCATCTATTAATATACAGAGATAAAAAAGAATAGGAATTTTCAGCATCAATATTGAAAATCTGAATGTTTTAACAAAATTAAAATACAATAATCAATTTTTTCGACAAGCATCCACAAAGTCCAATCAAACATCAGGAATCAAGCAAAAAACTGGCGGAAATCTTCATCTTTTTGACTTAATTGCACCCAGTCTAAGTTTAAAGACTGGAATTTTTGCGCCAAGCGATCGCAAGCCGGACGTTCGGTAGCATAATGTCCAGCATCGATTAAAATGAGATTGCGGTCGCGGCTTTCTTGAAACTGATGAAACTTACAGTCAGAAGTCAGATAAGCTTGGGCACCTGTTTTGGCAACGGCTGAAATGTAACTAGCCCCCGAACCACCCAAAACAGCAACTCGTGAAATTGTTTGCTGTAAATCAGCAGTCGGGGAAAAAATCAAATTAGGGGGAGCGAGTCGGGTTTGAATAGTTGCAAGTAATTCCTGTAATGTCATAAATGGCTCTAGCAAACCAACACGGCCATATCCTAATCCTCCTTGTGTAAGTACTATGGGAGCAACTTCTTTGAGTTCTAAAATCTGAGCCAAAACGTCAGCAGTCCCATCTTGCACTTGGTCAAAATTCGTGTGAGCAGTGTAAATACCAATATTGTGGGTAAAGGCTAACCGTACCATTTGTGCGATCGCTTCACCAGTGCGTAAAGATTTGAGGGGATTAAAAATTAAGGGGTGATGGGCGAATATCAGATTAGCATTTTCTGCGATCGCTTCCTCCATTACCGCTAAAGTCGGTGTCAAGCACACCAAAACTCGTGCTTTTTCCTGCAAGACTCCTGGTTCAATTTGCCACCCACAATTATCCCAGCTTTCACACCAAGCGGGATTCGCCCATGCTTCAAACCAAGTAATTAAATCAGCAATTTTCATAATTATTTTCTTCAGCAATTTTTCATTGCTTCTCAGCGTCTCTGTGGTTGAATATTTAATTTTAATGCTAATTGCTGGCGCATTTCTTGAAAAGGTTTGTTCCACACAGGGCTAGCATTCCAGTTCCATGCCGCTACTGGAATAAGTTCTTCTTCAGCAAGACAAGTTAGCAGACGGTATTCATCTTCTGGTTCACGAGAAAAGGTAAAGGGGTTGCGGTAGCCCGTCTCACACAGTTTATAAGATACGACCTGACCATGATTAATACGTTGTAAAAGTTCCTTACCTTTTACGAGCAAATAATCCAAAAATACCAGACTAAAAGGTTCTATATGTGCGCGTTTTTGCGGTTCTTTTTGTACCCATCTTGCCCAGTCAAATCCATAGATAAAATCATGAACATAACGGAAGCGTATTTCCGTGTGATTTCCGAACATCTCTGTTAGACAAACCATCTTTTCACCAAAAATCTTTAAAAATGCAATAGCACCCTCCTCTGCATTTAAAGCCTGCCTAAGCATACTACTTACTAAAAAATCGAAATCCCAGAAGATGTTTTCTGGGAAGTTTTGTAACTGAGTACGGACTATGCTTTCGAGAGTTGCTTGAATAGTTGTGAGGATTTGAATGTCGGTCTTTTGTTCCGCAATCAAATTTCCCAATTCTGCAAAGCTGGTAATTAATGTTTTTTGAGGACTAAGTGACAATAATTTAACAGACTGCTGGGCAAGGATTTCATCAATAAGTTGAAAAGTATTAGTTGGTGTTAATTCTTGCTTCATAGTAATAGTAATAGCCCAGACAGCTTACACTAAATATTAGTGTATATCGGTATAAGCGGATTATTTAATAATCACAAATAAACTTAACTTTTGGATTTACAAATATACACGAATTATCTAATGCATATCTGGTTAGTTTTGCATCAATAATTGTGATTAAAAATTTATCAAGGCGATATTCATTTAATGCATATTACCGTGACTTTAGGAGATTATATCCAAAAGGTAGACAGTATAACCAGAGTATTCAAACTCTACAAAACCACACCTTCAAGAAAACTTGAGAATCGGCTATGCAGAAATGTGAACAACCAATTCTCTGGAATGACTGTGCTGGCGGTGCTCCCAAACATAAATTCCCTGCCAAGTTCCCAGTACTAAGTGACCACGATTAATGGGGATATGTTCAGAAGTGTGGGTGAGTGCAGTACGGATATGTGCTGGCATATCATCGGGACCTTCTGCATCGTGGATGTATTTGCCTGATTCTGGGACGAGTTTTACCATAAAATTAGCTAGATCCACTAGAACATCAGGATCGGCATTTTCTTGGATAACTAAACTGGCTGAAGTATGGCGCAAAAATAAAGTACAAAGACCAGTTTCAACACCCGATTCGGCAACTATAGCTTCAATTTTCGTAGTGATGTTTTGAAAAGATTTGCCCCTAGTAGAAATTTTGAGTAACTTTTGATAGTGAGTCATCTGAAATACTGAGATTGAGGTTATTATAACCATATTAAACAACTTGTTCTTGCGATCGCCACACTACTCAACTATTATTAAAATTGGCATCTAATCAAAATATCGTGTCCACGCTCAAAATTAATAGCCCACCCAACGTTTAAATTTGATATCTCCTCTATACAAACAACGTTGGAAGTCAAAGCATCTTTTTACAAAAATAATACGTCCTTCTACGCTGTTATGCCAATAAGGATCCTTTTTAAAGAATTCTCGCTCAATCTAATATTTTTTCTGTAATACCTCAAGTCTGCTTTAGGATTGAGTATATTTTTCGCTATCTCAATCACTGTTAAGCTTTTGCGCTTCGCACCGCAGCCTAGTCTAAAGTCCAGTATAATTAATATCTACCTATAAGATTTTTTTGCTTCAAGCGCCGAGTTTGACGAGGGTTTTATGAATATATTTGCCGACAATCCAGCAAACTATTATGATTTATTATTTCAATATATTTACACTGAGTACCACGATGAGGTTGTTAGAGCTCTGTTTCCTATAATTAGAGACTCTAATAATATCCTAGAGATAGGAGTAGGTACAGGTCTAGTAGCAGAAAGAGTCTTAAAACTAAAACCGAATTGTAACTTAACAGGAATTGATATTTCTAAACAAATGTTAGATGTAGCAAAAAAACGACTGGGAAATAAAATTAAATTAGTCGAATCTGATGTTCTTAATATGCAACTAGAAGAGAGTTTTGATCTAGCTTATTCAAATAGTGGCGTTTGGTTTTTTTTAGATACAAATACCGACAATGAATACTTACTATGTAGTAGTATTAATAGTATTGAAAATAATGTAATAGCATTAAGGCGTGTCGCTGAACATCTCAAAATGAATGGTCTATTGGTTCTGAGCGCTCAAGGTATGCATATAGATAGGGTAGAGAAATTACCAGGAGATATAATCCATCAGGTCAAAGTTTCAAAAACAGATACAGGCGTTAAGAAGCAGTATCTCTGGATCAGAGAAAACAATGGTGAAATAATCAGCGATACAACTGCTGATTTGTTAATTCTTGATAGCAATAAAACAAAAGAATTGATGGAGCAGTCTGGATTTGAACAGATTGGCATAGAAGGGAATAAAAAACTTATGAAAAACTTTTTACTGTCAAAGTTTCATATTTACCAGAAACGTTAACAAATAATTGTTTTGTCAAAAACCTGCAAACACAGCAATTTGTGAAATTTATTCAGCGCTCAGAGCAAACTCACCTAAATAATGACGAATGGCTACGCATTAGTCATATCTTTTTTAATAAAAGAGTGAAAATTTATAAAGTAGATATAGCAGTAGTTTTAGTAATTGAAGTCAAGAATTGAGAAGTAGGTAATTTGGGTAAAAGCCAGGGCGAATGCATTTAAATATAGATTATAGCAACTTTTAGGATTATTTATATTCTTTTGAAATCTTTTTTAGTTTTTATTACTAAAAAAGATGCGTTTGCCCTGGGGATAAGTTTTGTTAGTAATTAGCCAATCTCATCTATTCTGAGGAATATTATCTACTATCTTTTAATCTGGCAATAATTGATAACAGCTTGAGCTATAGTTTCATTACCATCCTTAGCAATTGGTTGAGATTGCCTTGGAGGTTGGGGTAACTCATGGAGAAAATTCCAAGTTCCTTGAAAAAACTCAGATGGGGTGATGATTTGATGCTGATTATAATTAGTTATGCCTTCTACTATAAAAGTTGCTTCGGCAAAGTCTTCACGCGGTATGGTGACAATTGGTACTCCTAGTATCGTGGCTTCCGAAAAAGTACTATAACCAGGTTTAGAGACGACTCGCCCACAAATAGGCATAAAATCTACAGGGCGGTATTTGCGGTCATTAATTTTCACTAAATTAGGTAAATCAGGGGCAGATTGATCGAATACTATAAATTGCCAATCTGGAAATCGCTCTAGGTTATCATAAGGAATTTCCTGTAAACCCAACCCACCAAAGGTCAACAAAATAGTTTTTTCGACTGGTGCAGTTATTCCCCAAAGAAAACGTAAATCATTAATAGAATGACGGGGGGAACCGCCTGTTAAGCCGACATCGGTGATATTATTAAAAGCTGGCATTGATTCGTGGAAAGGGAGACGAAACAAGCGATCGCACTTTGAATACCAATCACTAATCCAATCTGCAACTGCTGTAAATTCACCTCCCCAATCTCGGTAAATAAAGTCCCAGCCAAAATTACTCATCATCCAGCAGGGAATATTTGCACCTTTGGCAAACCCAGGAGCGAGGAAGGGAATATCTGCCAAAATAAGATTAACGCGATTTTGACGGATAAAATTCACTTCTGAAGCTATCAGCGAATTTTGATGCTTTTTAATATCCAGCAACTTTTCTAAAGTCGCTACTTTATCCATAGTCAAACTATCCGTTTGCACCACACCCAAATCAAATGCACGAGGACGATAAATAAAATCGCCTTCTATATAGCACTCTAGCAACCAGCGTGGGGCAGTACTCACCACAATTAGCAGAACTTCTGGACATAATTTTTGAATTGTTGCAGCTACAGAAGCCGTGCGGGTAGCATGACCAAAGCCGTGGTTAGTTATCGCTAAGTATAAGATTGGGCGTTCCATTTTTAAATTAGGAGTTAGGAATTAGGAATTAGGAGTTAGAAGTTAAAATCATAATTTCCAGACTTCTAACTCCTAATTTTTAATTAATTTTGCAAAAACTTTGAATCGCCTCAATCAATAAGTCGATTTCCGATTCTAAAGTAAAGTAATGAACGGTAACACGTATACAGCTAGGATCGGCAATTGTCCGAGTTAATATCCTTTGTGAATCCAAAAATTTTACCAACTTCAAATTAGCTTGAGGTTGATTATTTTCAAGTTTAAAGGAGACTATACCGCTTTCAGGTGGGGAAGTTCGCAAACATTTAATATCGGGTAAGTCCGTCAATTGTCGCCAGAGATACTCACTGTTATGGCAAATTTGCTCGTAACGTTTCTGTGACGTTCCCCATTGTTGATGAATTGCGATCGCTTCCTTTAACCCAAGATACAACGGATAAGCTAATGTAGACACTTCGTATCGCCGCCCATCTGGAAGCCAATCCACAGGCTGAGATTGACTATCTACAACAACACCATTCAAGCCAATAAACGTAGGTTTCAGGCTTTCTCGTGCTTCTGGGCGGACATACAAGCCACCAGCACCCGCAGGCCCACATAACCATTTATGACCAGTGAAAGCATAAAAATCTACTCCCAATTCAGTCAAGTTTAAAGGTAATAAACCAGCAGATTGAGCAGCATCTATCAGTAAAAAAGAGTGATTACTTTTGCATATCTCGACAATTTTGTCAAGAGGTAAAACTTGACCAGTATTCCAGAAAACATGACTCAAGATCACAAGACGGGTATTGGGACGCAAATGCTGGACAATAACTTCTACCGGATCGCCCTCATTTAAAGTTGCTTTTAGAGGACAGGTAGTAACTTGCACAGCGAATCTCCGTGAGATTTCCTGGGCTGTGGCAATTACGCCTGGATGTTCGCAGTCTGAGAGTAGGAGATGGTCGCCAGCACGCCATTCAATGCCCCACATGGCGATATTACAGCCAATTGTGACATTTTGCGTGAGAGTAATTGTTTCAGATGGTGCATTTAACTCCGAAGCGATCGCAACTCTAGCAGCTTGAGTCTGAGGCGCTATCCAGCTAAACGCCTCATTACCAAAGGGGCCTATTTCCTGAACATAAGCTTGAGTTTGGGCGATGGCATCCATTGCCCTTTGGGGCATCGGCCCTTGTCCCCCATAATTGAAATAAGTCTTATTCGCTAAAGCCGGAAATTGCTCTCGATGCAGCTTGATTGATGATGCAGAAATACTAGTCATAAGTCACAAGGGATATCTGCTATTTGCAGGCTATTGATATTCAGAAGTATTTGCACTTTGTGGTAGAAGCAATGAAATTAATTTAAGCCTTCGCTGCTAAACTTCATCTCGTCATCACTAACGATAAATGTTCTGTAACTTTATGTGCTAAATGTTGGGCTGTTTGAGAAGTAATCAAATGGTGTTTGAACTCTGATACATGATGCCACGGATTAGCCTTACGATCTTGATCGGACTCGTAACGGGGGAAGAAATGCCATTATGCTGTTTACCCACTCAGTGCTGAGTACTGAGTGCTGAGTAAATTTAAGAAGTACTCAGTACTTCCGCACTACGGTAAAAGCCTTGCCCCTTATAGGCAGTCTTTCAACTCAGCACGGGCTAAACGCCCCGCTTCCGCTAACAGCACTTGGAACTCAGCACTCTTCATGCCAATAGCTAGCTGTTGACAGTATAAAATAAACAGCAAATTAAGCGTAAACGCGTTAGCGTAGCCCACCGTTTGCGTAGCGTCTGTCTATGACACGCTGCGCGAACGCAGAAAAGGTATCGCCACTTCCAGATTTTAATTGCCAGAGTTACTGCCAGATTGTGCTAATTCTTGTTAACTTAAAAGGATGCTAATTAATGCTGAACTCTTACTGCAATACCAACGCTGTAAACGCCGACCTTTTCTAGATATCCACGGTGACAAAAGTCAGCGCGATGCTCCCAATGAGTTGCTACGGAAACTGCAACAGGACAAAATCGCTCATCAGTTGAGTGTTTTAACAAACGTGACTTATCACCAACCAGATTATTCTTATGGAAACTGGGAAAAGGCAGAGAAAGCAACTTTAGAATTGATGCAGCGTGGGGTTGAGTACATCTATAAAGGAGTACTGTTAGCAAATTATTCTGAAGCAGATACCCTGCTAAGTCGTCCAGACTTACTCGTGAAACAACCGGGGCAATCCGATTTTGGAGATTGGATCTACATTCCGGCAAGTATTGAACTGGGTAAGCGTCCTAAGCAAGAATATCAGGTTGTCGCTGCATTTCATGTCCAAGTGTTGGCATCAGTACAGGGAGTTGCACCTGAAACAGCTTCGCTTATATTGCGAAGTAAAAATACAAATTATACAGTGGATCTGTTTAAATGGATGCCACGGATGCAGCAGATTCTAGAGGAGTTTATTCAAGTTTTAGAGTCGCCGAATCCGCCAGAGGTGTTTATTTCTCGCCAAAAGTGCAATTTTTGCCATTGGTATAGTGAATGTTATGCGATCGCTCAATCTGAAAAACATCTCTCCCTGCTACCAGGTGTAACACCACTGCGCTACACTCAACTCCAAGCCTTAGACATTACCACACTGGAATCTCTTGCTAACACCAGTCCCAGCAGCTTAGAAAATCTACTTGGTTTTGACAGCCAAGTAGCTCCCAAATTGGTAGTGCAAGCTCAATCTGCACTAGAAAAACGACCTCTAATTTTACCCTACCCGCTACCAACAGAAGATATTACATTTACAGCGCCCATAGAGCTTTATTTTGATATTGAAGCCCAGCCAGACTTAGATTTAGATTATCTCTTAGGGGTTTTGGTCGTTAATAGACAAGCTAATACAGAACAATTTTATTCCTTTTTAGCAGATAAACCAGAAGACGAAGAATTAGTTTGGCAGCAATTTTTGGATTTGGTTTGGCAATATCCCGAAGCGCCAATTTATCATTTTTGTGTCTACGAGTTTGATACAGTTAAACGGTTGGCAAAACTTTACGGCACTCCACATTCCTTAGTGCGTCCTGTACTGAATCGATTTGTGGATGTGTATGAGCAATTAACCCAAAGTGTAGCATTACCCGTAGAAAGCTATGCCTTGAAAGCGATCGCTCGTTGGATAGGATTTGAGTGGCGTGATAAAGAAGCCAGTGGTGCTAAGTGTATTTACTGGTATGATCAATGGTTAGAAACAGGCGATCACACCTTACTAGAAATTATCCAACGCTACAACGAAGATGACTGCCGCGCCACTCATAAAGTTAAAGATTGGCTTGTGAACTTTTTTCAAGATGAATATGATTTACAATCAGCTTAAGTAATTTCTTCTTTTTTAAAGGTTTTCAAATTCAAAATACGTCTTGGAAAGTCCAATTAAAAGGAACATTCACTCAAACTTTCTAGAGAATTAAAAATTAATAAAACCTGATTGAGTCAGGATTTACAGGTTTTTAGCTGTCAGATTGTTTATTTAATTGATATTATTTGTAGGGACGTAAAGTTATACGCCCCTACAAATATTGATTGAACGAAAAAATATATGCAGCTAATTAAAAAAATCTTCGTACTTCCACGAATATTTTTCTTTTTAATTACAATTACAATTATTAGCATTATATTCACAAACTTAGCATCAAATGGTATTGAAATAAGTAGCATAGAATTTATTGGCGAAGCTACCTTACCGAAAGGTTTAATCTTTCAAAATACTGAAGTAGGAGGCTTATCTGGAATTACATATAATTCCAAAAATAACCTTTATTACGCTATTTCCGATGAGCGTGGGCAAAAAGCTGCCACCCATTTATTCACTTTAAAAATCGATTTGAGTAAAGGTTTACTAGAAAAAGGCGGAATTATTCCACTCAGTGTTACTACGTTATTAAATGAAAATGGTAAAATATTCCGCCCTGGTGAAACTGATACAGAAGGTATTGCATTAACTAATAAAGCAACTGTGTTTGTTTCTTCTGAAGGCGATGCTGCAAAATTAATTAATCCTTTCATTAAAGAGTTCTCGCTATCTTCTGGAAGAGAAATTGCAAGACTCCCCATCCCAAATAAATTTTTGCCAGATAAAACTAGTCAACAAGGTATCCGCAACAATTTAGCTTTTGAAAGCCTCACCATCACACCCGATAACAAGCATCTATTCACAGCCACCGAAAATGCTCTAATTCAAGACGGTGTTGCAGCTAAACCTAATATCGGTAGTCCTTGCCGAATTTTGCAATACAACTTGCTCAACAAGCAACCCGAAAAGGAATTTCTTTACCAAACTGAATCAGTTACACCATTTTTGAATCTAATTGGCAAATTCGCTAGTGGATTACCTGATTTACTCGCTCTCGATAATCAAGGACACTTCTTAAGTTTAGAAAGGTCTTTTACTGGTTTAGGATTTGCTATTTCCCTGTTTCAGGTTTCCTTAGAGGGAGGCAATGATATTCATAATATTGATAGCCTTTTAGCAGTTGACTCCAAAAATATTAAACCAGTTAAGAAAAAGCTACTGTTAGATTTGAGAAAACTAGATGTACTGCTAGATAACATCGAAGGCTTAACTCTTGGCCCAAAACTACCGGATGGTCAACAATCATTAATTCTCATCAGCGATAATAATTTTAACTCCCTGCAACGCACCCAAATACTAGCCTTTAAAATTAAAATTGAAAATCCACTAATTAGATTATTACGCCGTTTACTGTCGAATATTAACTTTTAACTGTACAGAGTTAAAAGGGCATTCGCGGCTTGAGTGCTATTTAGTTATTTATGATTATTCCTGTGTATTCACGGAATCTGCTAAGTAAGTTTATCTAGCTTATTTATAGTTTACGTGTAATTTCTCAACCGTAGTCCTTAATAAATATGTTACACAATGTTTAGCAACTTTTGCAGAGAGCTTAAGCATATTTACAGTATATAATTAATTTTCTCCCAAGTCGGATATTTCTTAGATTTAAATTTAATAATTAGCTAGACTTAATTAAAGTATTTTGCCAATAACATTTTTTTATAAATGATTTTTATGCCAGAAAATAAAATTGAGAGTATGGTAGGGCAAAAAGCAGAATTAGACGATTACATCGGACAATTTTTAAACAATCGATATTTAATCAGAGATTTGATTGGCAAAGGGGGGATGGGTAGAGTTTATTTAGCAGAAGATACTGCTAAAGGCGGTATGCCAATCGCAATCAAAATCTTATCACTTAGTTTGGCAAACCAACAAATGTCCCAGCGTTTTGCCAGAGAGATTTTTATTGGCGCTCAATTGGGCCGTAAAAGTAAGCATATTGTTCGCATTTTAAGTTATGGGGTTACTGAGGATAAAACTCCATTTTATGTAATGGAATACCTCCAAGGGAAAAATCTCAAACAAATTCTGAAAATTCAGCCCTTAACAATATCGAAGTTTTTAGAAATTTGTAATCAAATTTGTTTAGGTTTACAATGTGCCCACCAAGGCATCAGTCTTAAAGGAGAGATTTATCCTATTGTTCACAGAGATATTAAACCAGAAAATATATTTATTGCTGAAGATAGTAAAAAAGGTGAAATTGTTAAAATCCTAGATTTTGGTATTGCCAAGTTTTTAACAGAACGAAGTGGGATGACCCTAACAGATTCTTTTATTGGCAGTTTGCCTTACTGTTCTCCAGAACATATGGAAGGACGTAAACTGCTAGATGTCCGCTCTGATATTTATAGTTTGGGAGTACTAATGTTTGAGATGCTAACAGGGAAACACCCATTTCAAACAAAAAGTAACTCCTTTGGTACTTGGTATCAAGCCCATCGCTTTCAAATGCCACCTACAGTTGAAGAAGTAAATCCGCAAGTTAAAATACCGGAAATATTAGAAAAAATATTGATGAGTTGTTTAGCTAAAGAAGTAAGCGATCGCCCTCAGAATATCAACCAAATATTAGAAGATTTAGAAAAAGTTAATAATCAAGTTAATAATGTTATTTATAACAATAGTACCGACATTGTTAAAGTCTCAGTTCCAGTCCAATTAGTACCAGCCACTTTATTATCAGAAAAAGAGTGTTTGCAGAAAACTTGGCCTAAGAATAAACCAATTGCACCAATTGGATTTCCTCATTTATTACAGACTCATCAAAGACCTATACCAACTTTTTGGGCAATGTTGCCCAAACAAGAGATTGCAAAATTTTTGGATAAAATATATGGTACTGAATTTATTACTAAAATGAGTGTATACCCAATGTTACTGTGGGTAACAGTACTATTTGATAGTCAACCTTCTACAACTAAGTGGCTACCTTATTTTCTGGATCTAAAAGATAAGAAAGGTGAAAATATAGCACGTAGTTTAGCAGAAGTAGGTTACTATCATTTACTATTTTTCACCCTAGAGGATCCAACTCATTGCTCTCATGTAACAACTTTAAACCTCACGGCTAAACAGCGCCAACAACTTGTAGATTGGTTAGATATGAGTCAACAGTCAAATGAATTAATTTTGCCTAGTCAAGCCAAAAATATTCTAAAAGCAGAGTACGAAAAGCTGAAGTTAGAGATATTACGAAACTTAGCCACACATCAAAAATCTGAGACAGAAGGTTTAAAAACTTGGATGAATAAATTCTTGGAAATGTTTTTAAAACTTCTATTACGTCATTGAAATTATACTATTAGAATCAAAATTATTGCTATCATTACCTAAATCTAATAATTAATATTTTTTTATGTGTGGATTACTAACTTTAAATGGACTCAGCACCAGAGGTGAACAAAGTGAATCAAAGCCCATTGACATCTCCAAGTAGTACGGGCTTGCTTGCCAATCGTTATCAACTCAAGCAATTAATTGGCAGCGGTGGCATGGGTGAAGTTTTTTTAGCAAATGATGTTTTGTTAGGAGGTATACCAGTTGCTATCAAGTTTTTGACTCAAACTGTAGTTAATACCAAGATGCAACAAGACTTTGCTCGTGAAGCTTTAATGAGTGCAGCCTTGAGTCAAAAAAGCGTACATATAGTGCGGGCGTATGATTATGGTGTGAATGATAAAGGAAAACCATACTACGTCATGGAATATCTATGTGGCAAGAGCTTAAAAGATTTAATTCCGCTACCTCTGCCCATGTTTTTGACTCTCACTCGCCAAATTTGTTTGGGCTTACAGTGTGCCCATCAAGGGATTAATATTGATGGCAAAATTTGTCCGTTAGTTCATCGAGATATCAAGCCTGCCAATATATTAGTTATTCCCGATCCAATATTGGGTCAGTTAGTTAAAATTCTCGATTTTGGTATTGCTAGATTTTTGAATTATGCATCAACAGCTAGTACAAGTAGCGGATTTAATGGCACTTTACCTTATTGTTCTCCAGAACAGCTAGATGGAGAAAAATTAGATAGTCGTTCTGATATTTACAGCCTGGGTGTGATGATGTTTGAGATGCTCACAGGTAAAAAACCTTGGCAACCGGAAACTGATTACTTTGGTGCTTGGTATAAAGCACATCACTTTGAAGCACCAAAAACGATTGCAGATGTTAAACCCACTCTTAAAATACCTCAAAAACTCAATAATCTAATTATGGCTTGTCTGGCTAAAAAAGTAAGCGATCGCCCGCAAAATATTGCTGAAATTTTGCAACTATTAAATAGTTTAGAACAGTCTAATTGCCCCAGTTTACCTACAAATATCGACTCTCACTCAGTTCTTAACCGTCCTTTAAACTCTGCATTACCAATCACAGTAGAACAAAGCTATCGGCAACTTTTGTGGCCTCCAAATAAACCAATTCAAGAAATTGTTTTTCCCCAGCTTCTAGACACCCCACAAGGCTCGATTACAGCGCTATGGTTGATGTTGTCTAAACAAGAAATCAAAAATTATGCAGTTTCTATCCGTTACAACCAGTTCATCTTTGTGACATCCCCTCACCCAATGTTGTTGTGGGTAACTGTACTCTACAATCGGCAATTCGCTCCTAAGTGGCTACCGTGCTACTTAGATATGCAAAATCCCCAAAACCTGAGGATGGTAAGTTTTCTGGCTGAAAATGAACAATATCCTTTGATTTTCTTTACTCTGGAAGCACCACATTCCTGCATCAAGGTTCTCAGCAGTCGCATTGAGTCAACTCAGCGGCAAATGTTAAAAACTTGGGTGCAACAAAGCCATAGGCTACCACCCACTTCTCAACCTCAATTGAGCAAACAGCTATTGAAACAGCAGTATAAACAAATGCAATCCCGAATATTGCAGCATCTGGAATCAGAGCCACAGGTTGTGTTATCACGGTCTTTTTAACGAATAATTCGCACCTGAGAGATACGTAACAAAAATCATTTTTAATTTCTAACTCCGAAACACTTGACAAGTAGAGAAAAAATAGTGATAATAGCAAAGTTGCCAAACAAGGGACTGTAGTTCAATTGGTTAGAGCACCGCCCTGTCACGGCGGAAGTTGCGGGTTCGAGCCCCGTCAGTCCCGTTATAAATTTATCAGTAGCAAATCACTTAACTTAGGTGATATTAGATTTTGAATTACCCAAAGAGGTTGACTCAGGATTCAAGATTTAAATATAAGCTACATTTATCATGCTTTGCGAAAGAGAGAATTAACTGTGACTGTTAGAGTCCGTATTGCGCCGAGTCCAACCGGAAATTTACATATTGGTACAGCTAGAACTGCTGTATTCAACTGGTTATTTGCCCGCCACCACGGTGGGAAATTTATCCTGCGAATAGAAGATACAGATTTAGAGCGATCGCGTCCCGAATACACCGACAATATTCTTGAAGGACTGCGCTGGCTAGGACTTAACTGGGATGAAGGGCCATTTTTCCAATCCCAACGCCTGGATCTTTATAAAGAAGCAGTAGAAAAACTACTAGATCGAGGATTAGCCTATCGCTGCTACACTACTTCCGAAGAACTAGAGGCGCTCCGGGAAGCTCAAAAAGCTAGAGGCGAAGCTCCTCGCTATGACAACCGTCACCGCAACCTTACCCCAGAACAACGCGCCGCCTTTGAAGCAGAAGGTCGTTCTTTTGTAATTCGCTTCAAAATCGAAGATGGGCGGGAAATTGTGTGGAATGACTTAGTAAGAGGCAAGATGTCTTGGCGAGGTAGCGATTTAGGTGGTGATATGGTGATCGCCCGCGCCTCAGAAGAGGGTAGCGGTCAACCTTTATACAACTTTGTCGTTGTCGTGGATGACATCGATATGCAAATCACCCATGTCATCCGCGGAGAAGACCACATCGCCAACACTGCCAAACAAATTCTGCTGTATGAAGCGATGGGTGCAAAAATTCCAGAGTTTTCCCATACGCCATTAATTTTGAATATGGAAGGGCGCAAGCTTTCTAAACGAGATGGCGTCACTTCCATTTCTGACTTTCAGAAAATGGGCTTTACTGCTGAAGGTTTGGTAAATTACATGACATTGCTGGGTTGGTCGCCACCAGATTCGACACAAGAAATATTTACCTTAGAAACAGCAGCCAAAGAATTTGGCTTTGAGCGCGTCAATAAAGCAGGTGCAAAATTTGACTGGGACAAGCTGGATTGGTTGAACAGTCAGTATATTCACAGCACGCCAGTAGATAAACTCACAGATTTACTCATCCCCTATTGGGAAGCGGCTGGTTATAAATTTGATGGTGGACGCGATCGCCCCTGGTTAGAACAGCTAGTAACTCTAATTAGCCAGAGTTTGACTCGCCTGGTAGATGGAGTAGCTCAAAGCCAACTGTTTTTTAGCGATACAGTTGAATTTAGCGATGAAGGCAGTACACAACTCAAGCAAGAAGGTTCGACTGCTGTTCTTGAAGCGATTGTCACAGCTTTAGAAAATCAGCCACAACTCTCGGAAGCCGCCGCCCAAGAGATTATTAAACAAGTGGTGAAAGAACAAAAAGTCAAAAAAGGCTTAGTGATGCGATCGCTTAGAGCAGCTTTAACTGGAGATGTTCATGGCCCAGACTTAATCCAATCTTGGTTACTACTAAATCAGATTGGTTTGGATAAACCGCGCTTGAGTCGGGCTATAACGGAAGCTAAGTAGCGATTACTGCCAGATTTTAGAAATATTTCAGATTTTAGGGGCGCACAAACGTGTGCCCCTATCCATAAGGGAAAGCAACTATGGGAACAAGAAATCATTGACTAATTACTAATGAATTATTCCCAGTTTCAAATCTAAAATAGGTAGTCAATTCTTCTCATATTGGGAACTTGGTGTGTAAAATTCATGTCTTCAAAAACACTTAGAAGCGAACGTAATTACAATGCCGACAAAAGCGCTCAATAGAGGGATGAGATTATCGTTTATGATAGTTACGCTCTTCATCACATCGACAGTTAATGCTGCGGTTGATGCTCAGGAAGCGCCAACGATATTTGGAGATGTCACCATTAGCCCTCAGTTTTCGCCAGACCCCTTGACAGTTCGCGGGATGAGTGGTGGCTCAATATCTGGGAGTCAAGTAGGTGGGAGAAGCGAAACAGCCACTGGCCCTTGTACCGGATTTGTGGATGAAACACCAGACCACACATTAGCGTTAACAAGTAAATTTGACTACCTAAAGCTGCAAGTGCAAAGTCCTGAAGACACCACCATGATTATTAAAGGGCCTGGTGGTACTTGGTGCAATGACGATTTTGATGGCAAAAATGCTGGCATTGTTGGTGAATGGCTACCTGGAAGTTACCAAATTTGGGTTGGTTCTTACGAAAAAGGCAAGTATCTTCCTTACACTCTAAAAATTACAGAAGTAAAGTAGGGAATTGGGCGTTAGGAGTGCTGAGTGCTGAGTGCTGAGTGCTGAGTTAAGAGTTAAGAGTTAGGAGTTTTGTTTATCTCCTTGTCCCCTTGTCCCCTCATCTCCCTCACTCCCCACTCTCCCAGAATCATGATTGAGAGCGGCTGGAACGATACAAGGAGCATTCTGAAGAAATTCTTCCTGTCTTTGCATCCCGTTGCGCTCCCTTTTCTCGTGCGATATTGTATTAAAATTAAGTTAACTTTGATTAAGATTCTTGTTGGCATCGCCATAATGCTCTAATCGGCTTATGGCACTGCATGTAAGAGATCAAATTAAACAAAATGGATTTATAAACATCCGTTTAGCAGCTTAAAGTAACAGAGTGATAAACATTCGGTTACTAGAGCTAACAAGTTGTATAGGCATCTAGAGGCAAATTAAAATGAAATTCTCTTGGAAAGTCGTAGCACTCTGGACATTGCCAGCTTTGGTAATTGGCTTTTTCTTCTGGCAAGGGGCCTTTGCAGGCGCTCCTACTGACATGAGCAAGAATGCAGCTAATACCCGCATGACTTACGGTCGCTTTCTAGAATACTTGGACAGCGATCGCGTCAACAGTGTGGATCTTTACGAAGGCGGTAGGACAGCAATTATAGAAGCCCGCGATCCAGACCTGGAAAATCGTGTCCAAAGGTGGCGTGTGGATTTGCCTGTTAATGCTCCTGAGTTAATTAGCAAGCTCAAAGAGAAAGCTATTAGTTTTGATGCTCACCCCATACGTAATGATGGCGCAATTTGGGGATTGTTGGGCAATCTCATCTTTCCAGTTTTATTGATTACTGGGTTGTTCTTTTTGTTCCGGCGTTCTAGCAACCTTCCTGGTGGCCCAGGTCAAGCTATGAACTTTGGCAAATCTAAAGCGCGTTTCCAAATGGAGGCAAAAACCGGCGTCAAATTTGACGACGTAGCTGGAATCGAAGAAGCTAAAGAAGAACTACAAGAAGTCGTCACCTTCCTGAAGCAGCCAGAAAGATTTACGGCTGTGGGCGCACGGATTCCCAAGGGAGTGTTGTTAGTTGGGCCTCCTGGAACTGGTAAAACTTTATTAGCAAAAGCGATCGCAGGCGAAGCAGGCGTACCTTTCTTCAGTATTTCCGGTTCGGAATTTGTGGAAATGTTCGTTGGTGTGGGTGCATCCCGCGTGCGCGACTTGTTCAAGAAAGCTAAAGATAACGCCCCCTGTATCATCTTCATCGATGAAATTGACGCCGTAGGACGGCAACGGGGCGCTGGTATCGGCGGCGGTAACGACGAGAGAGAGCAAACCCTCAACCAATTGCTCACCGAAATGGACGGGTTTGAAGGTAACACCGGCATCATTATTATTGCTGCTACCAACCGTCCCGATGTACTAGACTCAGCCTTGCTGCGTCCCGGTCGCTTTGACCGCCAAGTAACAGTCGATGCACCCGATATCAAAGGGCGTTTGGAAATCTTGCAAGTCCATGCGCGGAATAAGAAACTAGACCCTAGCGTATCTTTAGATGCGATCGCTCGCCGCACTCCTGGATTCACTGGTGCTGACTTAGCCAACTTGCTCAACGAAGCAGCAATTCTCACAGCTAGAAGACGCAAGGAAGCGATCACCCTCCGCGAAATTGATGATGCGGTAGATAGGGTAGTCGCTGGGATGGAAGGTACTCCTTTGGTAGATAGCAAGAGCAAGCGCTTAATTGCATACCACGAAATTGGACACGCTTTAGTTGGGACTTTGTTAAAAGACCATGACCCAGTACAGAAAGTTACCCTGATTCCACGAGGACAAGCACAAGGTTTAACTTGGTTTACACCCAACGAAGAACAGGGATTAATTTCTCGTTCTCAGTTGAAAGCCAGAATTACTGGTGCTTTGGGTGGTCGCGCCGCTGAAGAGGTAATTTTTGGGGCTGCGGAAGTCACAACTGGCGCTGGTGGAGACTTGCAGCAGTTATCGGGAATGGCCCGGCAAATGGTGACTCGTTTCGGGATGTCCGACTTAGGGCCATTGTCGTTAGAAAGCCAGCAGGGAGAAGTATTCTTGGGTCGTGACTGGACAACCCGATCTGAGTATTCTGAATCCATCGCTTCCCGCATTGATGGACAAGTCAGAGAAATTGTTGAGCAGTGCTACGACAATGCTAAGAAGATCATCCGTGACCATCGCACTGTCACCGATCGCTTAGTAGATTTGCTCATTGAAAAAGAAACCATTGATGGCGAAGAATTCCGCCAGATTGTAGCTGAGTACACTGAAGTACCTGAGAAGCAACAGTACGTACCGCAACTGTAATAGTTGACTCTTTTCTGGTTACTATCTGGAAATGAGTAAAGTAACAAAAAATAAAATGAGGGTGGCGTATACCATCCTCATTTTTTTGCGGTTTTTCAGTGTTAGGAAGCTCCTAATTTTAAAATTATCAAAATTTATAAACGCATAAACTCTACAATAAACCTTGTTTTTTCAATTTAGCTAGCGCATCTTCAGCCGCAGCTTTTTCAGCCTCTTTTTTATTGCGTCCCTTACCTTCTCCATAAATCTTTTCATCTACCAATACTTTGGCTATGAATTCTGGCGCATGAGAAGGGCCTCCTATTTGGTCTGTAAAGTATTTTGGGGGATTTGGAGTAACGTTGCGTTGCACCCATTCTTGAAAGCGGTTTTTTGAGTCTACATTAGAACGAGGCAAAATTATATGCTTAGGATCTACAGAATCAAATAGTGGTTCTATAATTGCGCGAACTGTTTCAATATTAGAATCATTATCCAAATAGTAAGCACCAAGAACTGCTTCAAAGGTACTACTGAGTAAATTGGGATTTTGGTAGCCTCCATCTCTAATTGCACCTTTTCCTAACCGCATCCTAAAGTCTAAGCCTACCTCCTCAGCGAACTTTGCCAATTGTTTCTCATCTACCAACGCCGAACGCCGCCGTGTTAATTCATCTTCTCCCATTTCTGGGTGACAACTATATAGATACTCGCCACTTAAGAAATTCAGTAAAGCATCACCGAGGAATTCTAGGCGTTCATTATGTTCGCCTTCTCCGGGGTTTTCATGGACGTAAGAACGATGCGTAAGCGCACGGCGTAGAAGTTTTTCATTATGGAATATTAGAAGTTTGTGCATTTTATCTTATATTTTGTTGCAGAAATTCACTGTTGGGGGAGTTTACAAGTGTTGTTTTGTTAAGACATGAAAAAACCGCAAATCGCGGTGTCTTGGGAAAACCCAGTTTTTTATTCAGCTGGGTTTTTCAAAGCTATTTTAGGCAGCCAGTATATCTAATTCAGTTAAAAATAACTGCTGATTTTGCTTTTTGACTTTGCCATCCTTTATAGCAACATCAATAAACTGACTAGGGCGTGTCATCAATTGAGCCAAATGACAGAAGCAGCCAGATAAATTGCACCTAGAAAATTTGTAGCGCGTTTGTCGTAGCGCGTTGCGATCGCTCGGTACTGCTTGAGTTTGGCAAAAAAGTTTTCAATCAGATGACGGGCTTTGTATAAATCTCGGTCATAGTCACGAGGTTTGGTACGGTTGCGTTTGGGAGGAATCACTGCGGTTTTGCCCAGAAACTCAAGTCGCTCAATCACTCGCTCATCGGCATCATACCCTTTATCTGCCAGTACTGTGTCAGCCATAATAGTGGGTAGCAATTGGTCGGCTCCATCCAAGTCACAGGCTTGTCCTGGTGTCAGGTAAAATCCTATCGGATTGCCTAAAGCATCTACTACTGCATGAATCTTGGTACTCAATCCGCCTTTGCTGCGACCAATAGCTTGTGTAGATGGCTCCCCCCTTTTGCACCCGCACTATGTTGATGGGCGCGGACAATTGTCGAGTCTATCATCGCATATTCGTTGTCGGCATCATCTGCCAAATGCTGAAACACCCTCTCCCACACACCTGTTTTTGACCATCTACTAAAGCGAGTGTGAATCACCCGAAAATCTCCAAATCTTCCCGGTAAGTCACGCCAGGGTATGCCTGCTCGGTAACGATATAACACTGCTTCGACAAACAACCGATTATCTTTCGCTGTGACTCCCACATACCCCTCTCGTCCAGGTAGTAGGTCTTTGATTCTCTCCCACTGGTCATCTCGCAGTGCATATCGGCGCGTCATCGTTTTCAAGAGCGTTTATTTCTTTCAGCAGTTCTCATTCCACTTTACCTAATTGATGACACGCCCTAAAACTCTTAAATTTTTTTCCATCATCAGTAGAAATAGATAAGTATCCTTGATAGTTATCACAACGTTGACGCATCAATTTATCAATGCGACCAAATACGGTAGGCTTACCTTGGCTTGAAGCAGTTTTGATAGCTTCAATTAGATACTCTATAGCCTCTTTGCAATTAATCTGAGACACAATGGAAACAATTTTAGGCTGATTTGTATCGCTAGTTAATTGGGGTAAATCATCTAAAAAGTAAAATTCATCAGCCAATTCTTTAAGCTTTTGTTTTACATTACCTTTTTGAGCAACAATAATGGCTTTTTTCCCTAATTTTTGCAAATTATGAACCAATTTTACAAAGTCTCCATCTCCTGATATGAGCATAATTTTATCTGGAGATATATTACTGTGAATCTCCTCTAAGCAGTCGGCTATTAATTGGTTATCTGCACTATTTTTTAAAGGACAGGGAACATTAACACAGTTAAAACCAAGATTGCCTAAATCATCTTTTACAGAAACTTGATCTTTACACTGTGCATTGTAGTAAACTTTTGCACTAATTATACGTCCTTTAGATTGTGCTAAATTGAACAATAATTTAGCCTGATATGGACTTAATTTAGCATTTTGGTAATCCCAAGAAATGGAAACTAGAGGTAGCTGCTGGCTTGTTTGTCTATTAGAAGATTGATTATCGTGTGGCATTGTAATATGTCCAGAATTCGTTGGTGAACTAGACAGCTTAAACAAATTACACATCTAGCAGTAACAAGGCTTTATACGAGGAATTTGTACTCAAAAAGTACTGTCCTCCAACAAAGCTCTCTACCGTCGCTTTTGTTTGGTTTAAGTCTCAGCAGTAGAACTCCCAGTTTCCTAGCAAGTTTCGCGTCATACCTTCCCCTGAATATTTATCCAAACATCTTGTGTTCCCATTGAAAGTCTAGCCAATCAGTTGACCTGACATTGGACTGAATATTCAGCCGAAGGAACAACACGAAGCTCGGCAGGAAACTAGGAATTCTGCTGCTGAGACAGCCACCAAAAACCTGCGTTTTAGAGTGCAGTTGTTTGTTCTGTCCTATGTACAGAGTTACATGGATGACCTTGGATTGTCAATACACTTATTCATGAAGATTCATTAAAGCGTTCACCCATATCCATGAACTTTAAAAATGCTTTATGGTATTTTTTTTTAAATATTTTAGTTAATAATTTATGGTTTATTTTGCGCGATCGCACCATACAAAATACCTAAAATCCTCTTAATATCCTTAATATAATATTCACTCAAATCAATCGAAACTACATTGCCTTCAAGCTTAAGAAATTGCCAGATAGTACCGATAGTAACAGCACCATATATAGCTTTGATTTGATTCCCACCTCTCTCATTAAATAACTGAGCCGCTACCATTTCGGCAATACATTGGGCTAAACCAGACCTCAAATTCTCATTTTTACTTTCTACTAAGACAATTACCGGACTGCGTACAAGCAACTGCTCCGAAGAAAGACTCAAAATAAAATCACAAAAGCCGTTTAATCCTCGCTGGCTATCAACAGTAAAATCAACTCCTGAAAAAAAGCTTATTTCATAATTAAATTTGCGTCTAATTTCTAATAAAATTGGACTGATTATCATTTCACTACGAGCTTTTTCAGAACTGATCGCTACTGCTAAATCAACATTTTCCCTCAAAATAGTAGATAATAAATCACTACAGTCTTGCTCCTGTACATTTGCAAATAGTCCAGACGACTCGTGGATAACTAACTGAAAAGAATCGATAACTTCAATAAGTTTAAAATCACTATAAGCCATAAAACTTACTCTTTTGTCTTATGACTGAATCCTATCTTATTTATAAATGTGTCAGAAATTGGTATGCTAAAGGCCGAGACTCGCTATGAAAGCAAACAATGCCTGCGCCTACTATCAACCCCACCATAACTGCCTTTCCCTTGACAGCTGTAGTCGGTCAAGAAGCAATTAAATTAGCCTTGCTATTAGCCGCAGTCGATCCTGGTTTGGGGGGAGTGGCGATCGCAGGTCGTCGCGGTACGGCAAAATCTGTAATGGCTCGTGCTATCCACGCTCTACTACCACCGATTGAAGTTGTTAAAGGTTCAATCAGTAATTGTGACCCCAACCACCCAGAAGAATGGGACGATCAACTTTTGACGGAGTACGCAGACAAAGACATTCAAGATGTGCCTGTCGAAATTATCCCTGCACCTTTTTTGCAAATTCCTCTAGGTATCACCGAAGACCGACTATTAGGTTCAGTAGATGTTGAAAAGTCGGTAAAACAAGGTGATACGATTTTTCAGCCTGGGTTACTCGCTACAGCAAACCGTGGTGTACTGTACGTAGACGAAATTAATTTATTAGATGACCAAATATCAAATCAACTTTTAACAGTATTATCTGAGGGACGCAACCAGATAGAACGGGAAGGAATTAGTTTTCAGCATCCGTGCAAATCCCTATTTATTGCTACTTACAATCCAGAAGAAGGGGGATTACGGGAGCATTTGCTAGATAGAATTGCGATCGCACTTTCTGCTGACGGTGTACTCGGCTTAGATCAAAGAGTAGAAGCAGTTGAAGTTGCGATCGCTTATTCTAAATCTCCCCAAGACTTTCTCCAACAGTACAACGAAGATTTAGACTCACTCAAAACCCAAATCATCTTGGCGCGGGAATGGTTAAAAGAAGTAATCATCACCCACGAACAAATTGCCTACTTAGTAGATGAGGCAATTCGCGGCGGAGTTCAGGGACATCGCGCCGAGTTATTCGCCACGCGGGTTGCCAAAGCGGCTGCGGCTTTAAAGGGACGAACAACAGTTAATGCCGAAGATTTGCGCCGTGCTGTGGAATTGGTAATTGTACCACGCGCCACAGTTGTGCAGACACCGCCACCAGATCAAGCACCACCTCCGCCTCCACCCCCACCACAACAGAATCAAGAAGAACCCCAGGACGAATCAGAAGAGGAACAAGAAGAACAAGAAGAACAGGAAGAAAATCAAGAGCAAGAACCCCCTAGTATCCCAGAAGAATTTATCTTTGATCCAGAAGGGGTAATTCTTGATGACAGCGTGCTTTACTTTACTCAAACAGCGAAGCGACAAGGTAAATCTGGTAGTCGCAGCGTCATATTCTCCGATGACAGGGGACGCTACATTAAACCAATGTTGCCCAAAGGAAAAGCGCGACGCATTGCAGTAGATGCCACGCTGAGAGCTGCGGCTCCTTATCAAAAAGCGCGAAGAGAAAGACAACCAGATAGAAAAGTTATTGTCGAACAGCCTGATATTCGCTCGAAACGCCTAGTACGCAAAGCTGGGGCGTTAGTAGTATTTGTGGTAGATGCTTCTGGCTCAATGGCCCTGAATCGAATGCAATCGGCTAAAGGTGCAGTGATGCAACTGTTGACGGAAGCTTATCAAAACCGCGACCAAATAGCATTAATTCCCTTCCGGGGAGAACAGGCAGAAGTGTTATTGCCTCCAACACGTTCTATTGCCTTAGCGCGTAACCGCTTGGAAAGGTTGCCTTGTGGTGGAGGTTCACCCTTAGCGCATGGTTTAACCCAAGCTGTGCGCGTCGGCTTAAATGCCCAAATGAGTGGAGATATTGGGCAAGTTGTCCTTGTAGCTATCACCGATGGACGGGGTAATATTCCCTTAGCGCGTTCTTTAGGTGAACCGATAGAACCAGGAGAAAAGCCAGATATCAAAGGAGAATTATTAGAAATTGCTGCCAGAATCCGTGGTTTGGGGATGCAACTATTAGTAATTGATACGGAAAGTAAATTTGTGTCTACTGGCTTTGCCAAAGAATTATCGCAAACAGCAGGCGGTAAATATTATCATTTGCCAAAAGCGACAGATCAAGCTATTGCTGCTATGACCAAAGGTGCGATCGCTGATTTAAAATCTAGATAATTAGTCATTAGTCATTAATCATTAGTCATTAAATTTTTGACTCAGTACGACTACGAGCCAGTGGGCATTACCTGTGGTTGTAAATAGCAAATCAAATCTTGAATTCCCTTTTGCAGATACCGTGTTACTGTCATTGGACTAGTACCAATGTTTTTAGCAGCATCCTTGCGAGAAAGTTCCTTTAGAAATACCATTTCAACTGCCATCCGAGGCTTTTCTTCCAACATATTGATTGCGCCTTGGAGTTGTTGGCGTTCTTCTTCTTGTTGCAGAAGCACATGAGAACGAGGACAAGGAAGTGCTTCGCCCAAGGTTATTTGGCAATCAACATAATTAACCGCGGTCGCATCTAAACTCAAAGGCATCCGATTTTGAGCAGCTAACTTGGTTTCTTGCCATTCTTGCACAGATACCCGGAGGTAGCTGGCAATTTCAGCATCCTTGGGCTGACGACCTAAAGACATTGCCAAGTCCTTGCGAATCTTTTGCCCTTCATTGTATAATTCTTGCCAACGACGGGGAATTTTTAATAGAGTACTGCGATCGCGCAAAAAGTGCAGCATCTCACCGCGAATGTATGGTACTGCAAAGGAACTAAAAGCATATCCTTGGCTAGGGTCGAAACGCTCAATTGCCCTAATTAAACCAAAATAACCTATTTGTTCTAAATCTTCATAAGGTTCATTACATTGATGGCTAAATTTATGAGCCATCTTCCGTACTAAACCAGTATGTAACTGTACAAGTTTATTACGAAGTTTAATAGATGGATTCTGGTGGTACAAGTGTAATAATTCTATACCATCAGTTCGTAAAGAGGACTCACTTGTTGCCATATACATTCCTTTGTTGTAACTCCTATTCCTGGGAAAATGGAGTTGCGTATATTTTCTTTTAAGCTGTCATTATTTTCCTTAGTCAAGCCTGAATAAGCCATCGTCGTTTCACTGAACTTGTCAGGGGTCACACTCCGCAATTCAGTATTTGTACGCATGATTTTGCTAACCTCTCTGTTGCAGGTTATGTTTGTTTTTCAGATAACTCTTGAATGGCATATAATCTTTAGCTTTTGCAACAAAAACTAGCTATTTATGCTGAACAATGCATTACTGATCTAATAGCCATCTGTCATACTGAGCGCAACGTGGAGCGGCACTGAATTCATTGCAAAAGAGACTGAAAAATTTTATCTCTTAATCCACACCGTCATTAATAAAAATCGAAAATCTAAATTTGAAGTTGGGTTGAGCAAGGAAACCCAAGCTATAAAAAACAGAATTCCGACTCATTTTTATGGGAATTTGTACTTAGTTGAGTATAGAGGGACATTTCAATTCATAGTAAAGTGGAAACTTTGGAAACTTAGTGGAAACATAGAAACAGTTTATTGACATGCAAGTTTGCTGGGTGTCACACTTCTGCTAAACACGAGGGTGAACAATGAAAATCACCAAACAGCGGCAGAAAATTCTCGATGCACTTCAGCAATGGTTTAGTATCCATAAACAAGGGCCAACTCTAGAAGAGTTGTGTCAAGAACTCGGAATGCAACCACGCCAGAAAGCAACAGTTCAACGCTGGTTGCAAACTATGCGCGGTATTGATGTGGAATGGGATGACCACAGCGCCCGCAGTCTTCGCCTCCTCACATCTGAACCGGAAAAACTCTCCTTACAGCTATCTGTGACGGACACTCTGCGGTATCTGGCTACTGGTGTGGTGCAGTGGGAAAAACTTGAGCTAGAAAAGCGAAGTCAAGTGCCAGAAGCCCTTCGCATTGGAATGTCTCGTATGTACTTAACTTCTTTACTACGGGGAGAACAAGCCCCAGAGAACCTACCACAATTTTTTGATTGGGCGGAAACATCAATTACTTCTTGGAAACCAGCCCAAGAGATTAAATATCTTTCGCCAGATGTCAGCGTTATAGAAGACGGAGTAGTTTCCGATTTTGCTAGAGAATGGCAAGTTTCGGGTAATGATGTGGTGGCGCAGGTACAAGAGTCAGTACTGAAAGATGTACTGGAATACTGTCGGGGAAATCAGCTAGAAGATGCCTATCGCGCTTTTCGACAACTGATTATTACTAAACCCACTCTTCATTACTCAGAATATCGCCAACAGCTACGTTTACCCGAACTCAGACCACTGCGCGAGTTATTGTCACGGTTAGAAATTTATGTCGATATGGATAAGTTGGCAGAGGATAGAGTCTATCATCTGTGTCCGCGCTGCAAGTATTTGCAACGCCAACGCCCTGATAGTACATATACCTGCCGTACCCCTTGGTGTGAAAGACTTTGTGCAACCAGCAACTTTCAACCATTACCACCTATTTCTAAAGAAAAAGCAGCAGACTGGAAAGCTGTTACTTCTGGCGTGCATTTGTACGGTACGCTTCCAGGAATTTGGGAAATTCAACTCAAAGAAGAACTTACAAAATTGGGTTTGCGCGTTACTCTCTGGCCTTTTGTCGATGAATTTGACTTACTCGTAGAGTTCCCGCGCAAAGTTCGCTGGGCAATTGATTTTAAAGATTGGGCATCCGTGGATGCAGAACGTTTGCGAAAGGTGCAGTATCGGCGTGATGCAACGGAAACCTTTGTAGTTTTTCCAGATGAACGTGAAGACTATTTGCGGATAAAGGTAGTGCGCGAACAACTAGAACCTGAACTTGAAGGGGTGCGTTTGCGCTTATTTAGCGAAATCATCACTCAGGCTCAAGCAATTTTAGGGAAGAAAAAATAATGCGTGACACCATTAGCTGGCGCAAGGATCTGTGTAAAAAACTCCGCAACTCGGATGAATTACAACAGCATATAGTATCTAGTTTAGTTAACGCAGATACTGAGGTACAACAGCGAGAACTTAAGCGTCTTGCCCAACTCATTGCTGATGTGGAATTGGGATTAACCCTACTTAAGGAAGTAGCACCTGAAGAACCTGCAACTTCTGTGGAAGCTTTGCTCAAAGGATATCGCTTTCCAGTTGAACAATTACAAAGCGATCGCAACTGGCAACTTATACAAAATGCTCGTTTCTATTTGATTAAGCGTAAAGGCAGACAATGGCTGCGAGTTCTTCAGGAGTACATCAACTTACCTAAAATTATTAGAATCTACAGCCTTGAAGAGGCAAGGAATGTTCCTCAACCTATTCCATCCAGTACCTACCCAACTCGTTTAGAGAAGATATATCTTCCAACTTTATTAAAAACTCCACAGCATAGACAACGAAAAGTCAAATTAGCAGATGAGGGACGGTGGTATGCCAAGATTTCCCAAAAGGGTAACTCTCCAGTTGAGGTTCCGATTGATATTCCCAAGGAAGTTGCTAACATAGCACCTTCATCTGTAGTATCCCTTCGTCGCACACGGACTAAGCAGAATCCACAGTGTAGCGTTACCCGTGAAGAATTAATACTAGCTGCCCAAGAAATGGACGATAAATTGTCCCAGTTTGGGCAACAAGAAAATTATCGTAACCGCTTGGAAAATATCCTCTTCCAGCTATACGATGCTGAATCAGATAATTTCCAGCACGGTAATCAGCTAACTTTAGATGGTCTTATCCACATTGTCGGGCTTTTGAATGTGGGCAAGTCTACCCTGTTGGAAATTATGATTTACTACTTTGCTAAACAGGGAAATCGCTGTGGGTTGATGGTGAATGATGTTGCTACAGCAGTGCGCCTCGCTTCTTTGTTCTGCCACAAATTAGGAATTCCTGCTGCACCAGTGTTGGGTAATAAGCGCCAAGAGCAACTGGCAAAAGTCTACGAACCTATTCTCAAAAGTGACGGTAAGGAAATTACTAAGGGAGGGATGCACCCTGCATGGCGTTGGTTTAGCCCAGTCTGCCCACTTTTAGCTTTAGTGCAATCAGAAGATAAGTGGGAATTTGGCAATGAACCTTGTCACAAGCTTTATCAAAAAGTTCTTATAGCTGATAATGATGATTCTGATGATGAAGACTGGCAGGAAAGTGATGAGAAATACACTTGTCCGTTTTATTACAAATGTCCACGTCACCATTTAGAACACGATATTGCTACAGCTTTAGTATGGATTTTCACCCCTGCTAGTTTCATTCATACTCGTGTACCCCGTCAGGGATTTGAACAAGACTTGACCTTTGCTGAGGCTGTTTATCGAGAATGTAAATATCTATTTGTTGACGAAGCTGATCGCGTACAGATTCAGTTTGACGAAGAGTTTGCCCCTGATGAAATCTTAGTCGATGCTTCTGAAAACTCATTTTTAAATAAACTCGGACTTAATCAGTCTACGATTTACAATTCCGATCGCAGTGATATGGCAGGCGATCGCTTTGTTGCTTGGACAAGCGCACATTACCATACCCAAAATGCTACTAACCGCATCTATCATCTACTCCTCACCCACTCTAAATTGGTTGCGTGGTTGGGGCCACTTCCCTTTACAGGTCGTTCTCTATTTGCTCGAATTATCCGTGACCTAGTTGATCCGCCTGAGATTCCTGTCTCAGCGAAACCAAAACTAACTCGCCAACAAATCATGGAAGAACGGCGTAAACGTATCATTGAAGCAGACTTGGCTCCCACAGAGCAACGTCGCCGCCGCAAACAAATGATGGATCAACTAGATGGATTTTTACAACATCCGCTCAATCCCCGACGTGGTGGTGAACTTTCAGATTTGGCGTTGACAATACTAACTGCGGAAGATGACCGTCAAGCCTTAGCTGAAATTGCTCCTTGGTGCAAAAGATGGATAGAAATCCATAATCTTTCCCTACCTGATGAGACTCAATTTGAGGAACTAACCCGAAATCTCCAGTTTGCGATTTTAGTCACCATACTCGATAACCGCCTGGGTTTTATAGTTGATAATCTGAGCGACCTCGGCCGGGTAATTAACTTGCACGACTCAAGCCAAGACCTGTTACATCGTCCACCCGATGACTTCCTCCCAGTTTTACCAGAATCGCCAGTGGGAAATATTTTAGGTTTTTTGTATAAGCAAGAACGTAGCGCTAGAAAAGCTGGCAAGTTGGACTATTTCCGCTATGTAGGTGTAGGTCGTGCGTTACTGTTAAATTTCCCAAAACTGTTTGCAGTTGACGATTGGCAGGGCCCACATACTGTTCTGATCTCAGGTACTAGCTACGCTCCAGGTTCGCCTGCCTATCACATCAACATAAAACCCACTATATTGTTGCAATCTAGAACTGGTGAGGCAGGTATAGCTGAAAGTCAGTTTTTCTTTAGTCCCAAACAGAATCCGCAAGCAAACTACATTGCTTTATCAGGATTACCACCAGCAAAACGCAAACTTGCTGCTAAAGAAATGATCGAGGCTATGTGCTACTCAGTAAGAGGTGGAGAGAGTTTTCTAGATGGAGTATTTCAAGATTTAGCACAGCGAAAACAACAGCAACCAGAATGGTGGAGCGATCGCGATCGCATCTTGATTGTCGTGGGTAGCTACGATGAATCCGAATGGGTCACGTCTATCTTACAATCGCGCTACCGTTTCGACGTAAACATCAACGATGACGGTATTGCTACCCTCCGTCGTGATAATGCTCCTACTCATCTTCATGGGATTCTGCGAAGCGAAATTAGGAATTTACAACACTTACCCACCCAGATTGTAGTTGCTCCTTTGATGGCTCTAGAGCGGGGTCACAACATCTTGAATGCTCAAGGCAAAGCTGCATTTGGTGCAGTGCTGTTCCTCAACAGACCTATGCCAATCCCTGATAACTGGCAATCTACTGTTCAGCAACTCAACGCTTGGGCGCTAAAGCACGAAAAAGACTCCACTCTTTATAAAGAAGCTCAATCAATATCGGGGAACCTAACCCTAACTCATGTTGCAGATATTTTCTACCAGAATGCTGTTGCCGAAATGGTCAATCTAAACTACACAGCATGGGCTTTTAAGCAACTAACACAAGGAGAGCGATCGGTACTTTGCTGGACTCAGTTAGTGAGTATCTGGCAAATCATCGGGCGTTTAGTGCGTGGTGGAGTACCAGCAGTAGTCCATTTTATAGATGTGAAATTCGCGCCAAATTCAGCCATTAGCGAACAAGACAGCCAAAGTACTTCACTTTTGGTTGCCATCATCAAGGTGCTGGAACCCTATGTAGAAGGTGAGGATGTGCTGGCGCGATCGCTCTATGGAGCTTTTTTAAATGCGTTGAAACAAATGAGAGAAAGAAACTTAAACTATGACTAAAATTATTCTTCCTGGTGCTTGGGAACTTACTGCAACGAATCCAACATGCGAACTTTATGCAATCTATGTCCCTACAAGATGGCGACAAGTCACCAACAACCTTGCTCAACAGCGTGCCAGACTCCAAGGTAAAAGTTATCGGGCTGTACCAGTTTATTCCCTCGATCCCCTGGTAGTTGGTAGTTTTCCTAAAATTATCAAGACTTTGCGTAATGGCTGGCAAAAAGACAATGTACCTTGGCTGTTAGCAACAGAAACTACAGAACTTTCTGACCTTTCTGATTTAGGTAATTTGATCAAAGATTGGTTAATAGAAGAATTTAGTTCCTTGGAAGATGTTGAGTCACAGCTTGCAAATTTGAATAATGATGATTGGCAATGGGGAAATTCACAAACCTATGAGTTACTCCATCCTCAAAACAAAGTCGAAACAAGCAACCTTTACCAAGCAATTCCAGATTACCTTGCCGAGAAGTTTCTCCAAAAACCAACAGTTTCTTTTGGCGTTGATGAGCAGTATCAACTGACCTTTTACCGAGTAGTAAGCCTCCAAGGTGCTGAGTTGATGTCATGGCCTCCCACTGAAGTTACCGTAACTAAAGGAAAGGAAACAACAGAAACAGCCTATATATCATTTGTTCTTGAGTTTGTTTTGCAAACAGTTCCCTGGCGCGAAAAACCTATTGTTTATCATCATTTATCAATTCGACGTTGGCTGACAAAACCTTTGAATTATGTACCTTATCCAGGCGTGAAAGCTCATATTGGTAATAACCGTCGCTGGTTAGATGGACAACGCCAAACCTTTTGCTTTATTCCACTGATGATTAACCGTTATGGAAAGGAAATGAAATGGCCTCAAGCCATCAGCAATCTTCTTTCTCTCAATGACTCTCAACTTCCTGACGCAAATAATCTCGTTTCTAACCCAAATCACAACTGGTCACGTGTTAACACAATTCCTAGTGGTATCCAAGCTGCGATCGCCTACACTTCTAAATTAGGAGAACCACCTTGTTTCCCTGGTGTCAGTCCACAAGATTTGGCTAGTTTAGATCAAGCTATTGAAGCACATCTCCCTGTTCAGAGAGTGGGTGAGGCTAAGAGGGTGACAGGTAACATTTTTATTTTCTGGCCTTTAGAAAAACCCAAACAGAAAATTGTTCCTCTCCTTGCTGACGAAGATATCCAATCTGCCAAGCCAAAAAAAGCCAAGAAATCTGACAATCCTAATCATTCACATACACCAATGCTGCGACCAAAATTAGCAGCGCCAGCAGTATTTCGTGAAGCTGAAAATTCCCTCCGTACCATACTTATTTTGTGGGAAACTCCACAATGTCGTAATGCGCTGATTGCTGAAATTTGCCAGTTACTCTATTTATCACCCACAAAAGTAGAAAATATCTATGAAGGTTCCTACGGTTCTCTATGTATCAAGACTCAACATGTTGGCGACCTTACACAAGACCTTGAAATTCAACATTTTTCTGAAGCAAGGAAAACTTATCAACAGCAACGTACTAATTTATTAGTAGAGCGCATTAATCAAATTATCGCGTTTATACCCCAAACTAAAAAACTAAGTGGGGCATTAATCGAAATTAGACTGAAACCTCGTATATCCGAGGCTGATACCAAGTTGGCGTGGCGAATTGGGGCAATGAAAGCAGGCTATCTCAACCAACATATTCATCGGATAACTTATATTACCAAAGCTGGTGAAGAAAAACCGAAAAAATCTGGTTTGGAGCCAGTAAAACGAGCAGTATCAGATTTACTAAGGCAATTTGGGCTTTTACCTGATACTCCTTTAATTAATTCCAAAAAAGATGGCATTGATCCTGATGTCTGGTTAACCTGCTTTTATGTTCTACGCCGTACCCGCAAAACCAATGCTGAAAATATTCCCAAAACTGTTGTTTTGATGATCAGAGTTAATCCAATAACAGCTCAAGTAGAATTAACAACTCCTGATTTATTTAAAGAACAAGGCTGGATATCATATCCTGTTGGACTCGCACATCTTCTTAATGAAGACTGGGATTCTAACTCTTATGATGAAAGTAATGAAGAGCTTGATGATGAACAAAAGCGCAAAGAGCAAACCAAAGAACAAAGGCTAATCAATAAGTTCGTTGCTGAATGTTTGCAAGAATGTTTAAATACTCAAATTACTGATAATAAATCCCCGCGTGTGCTGTTCATGGCAGAGGCACTAAATGCCCGCAAAATGCTGAACTGGCTACAAAACCAAAATCTACTTACTAATGACCCACTGCAAGCACTAAAACAGTACCTTTCACAAGAACAAATCAATCGTCTGTGGGTTGTGCGCTTACGAATTGCAGATACTGGTGAAGTACCAGTTGCTATTGTTAAAGATTCTCCTGGGAGTCGAACCAGTGGTGTTTACCTATGGCAGGGTGTGTGTGATCATGGGGAGCGATCGCTCTACCTGAGCGTTAGAAAGGCGTTGTATACTGAACGAGGCACAACAATATTACAAAAAACTCAGTCTCGCCTTGACAATGGCAGCAGGCAAGCTGGAAAAGCCAGAATCCTAGAAATAGCCTTGATTCATCACCCAGAAATCAAGGGCGACAAGCTAGCTCACTTTGTCCACTCTCTCCGAAGTCGCTGGCCTTATTTTGCAAATGACGTTTCCCTACCTTTGCCTTTTCCCTTTGCAATCAAGGCTAAAGAGTATGCTATCAGTACTAAAGATCCAGTGGAATCCTCAGAGACTGACGATTCCAATTTTTAACAACGAAGCTACCTTTCAGATTTTGCAACAATATTAAATCATTGGCTGTTAACCGCAAAGATTGGTAACAATAGGAATAAGCACAACGTTTTCCTAAAAAACAGTTTTATGAGCAATACCAGTAATTTTCGTGAAGCTTTCCGTGAGGCTAAATCTCACGCCCTCGTTGGTCCTAACGTAATCGCCAACGCCCTCCCCTACGTCGGTGGTGGATTGGTATTAACCGCATTAGGAACCTACGGCGGTTTGGGAGTTATCCGTACTAACCCCGGAATATTCTTTCCCACCTTCATTGGTGCGGTGATTTTGGAGTTGATTTTGTTCTTTGTTGCCCAAAATGTTGCCCAAAAAGGTAATAAGGGGCTTGCACTACCCCTGTTGGCAACCTACAGCCTCTTATCTGGATATACCCTCAGTGGCTTGGTGTATGTCGCCTTGAGATCCCAAGGTGTTGGCATTCAAGGTATTGGGTTGGCTGCCCTTGGTTGTGGCGTCACCTTTATTGCTGCTCGTCAAATTGGTTCAAATCTTTCTGAACAAGATGGGATGGCTTTGACAAAAACCATCAATCTCGGCGTTATCGCCTTGGTGGTTGTGTGCCTTGCCCAATTCGGCTTTGCCATGTTTGGTGTTTACACGCCAAATTGGTTAGAAATTGCCATCTCCGGTTTAGGAGTATTTTTGTTTGTTGGGGTTTCTGTTGTCGATTTTTACATCTTGCCCCGTACTTACAGCGATGACCAATATCTGCCTGCTGCTTTGTCAATGTATCTCACTTACATCAACTTGTTTGTCTTTATCTTGCGGTTGCTAATTGCCATCAATGGCCGCGATTAATTACCTGTAGACCCTAACAAAAGTAAAGTTCTATAAAGCAAAAACCGTGGTTGCTGAAAATGTAACCACGGTTTTTCATCGTTTTAATTTCTAACCGCCCTTTTAACCTTAGGTTGACGCCAATAACAGATGTATAGACCTACAGGAAATTGTGGCTCAAATAGATGAAAAAGTTGTAGTGAAAATTTGTGAAATAATTTATCATATATAAAATTTGCATTCAATTAATTCTTTTTCCGAAGGATATAGATTTTTTTCAAAAACAGGATAAAAGCAGTATTTTATCCAAGTGTTATTAAGTATTTATAGAAATATATGGCTGAGGCGTTTATTTCTTACTCCCGCAAAGATAAAGAGTTCGTCAAAAGGCTTTATGAAGCGCTGAAGGAACAGAAGCGAGATATCTGGGTGGACTGGGAGGGAATTCCGTTCACGGCAGATTGGCGCAAAGAAATTTATGCAGGAATTGAAGCCGCTGATAATTTTATCTTTATTGTTAGTACGAATTCAGTCGTTTCTGAAGTCTGCGGTGAAGAGATTGCACACGCCCTCAAGCATAATAAACGTTTAGTGCCAATCGTGTTGCAAGATGTTAAGGGCGTTCATCCCGAATTAGCCAAAATTAATTATATTTTCTTCCAAGAAAGTAATGATTTTGAGCAAGCCTTTCAATCATTACTCAAAGCACTCGATACTGACCTAGCTCATGTTAAACAGCATACCCGCTTACTCGTGCGAGCCTTGGAGTGGGATCAGAAAAAACGCAACAATAGTTGCTTGTTACAAGGTATTGAACTAGAAGAAGCAGAGCAATGGTTCACCCAAGGAGCAGGGAAAGAACCCTTGATTACACCACTCCAACAAGAGTATATCGGCGAAAGTCGCAAAGCCCAAAGGGCGCGTTACAGAACTAGATTTTTGGCGTTGACTTCAGGGTTGGCAATTTCAACGGGATTGGCTATTGTTGCAGCAATTGGGTGGAAGGAGGCGATTAACCAACGGATAGAAGCACAAAAATCGGAACTTGGAGCCTTGATTTCAGCGTCAGACGCACGTTTTACCTCAAATAAAAATACGATTGATGCCTTAATAGAAGGTTTAAAAGCCGGGAAGAAACTCAAAGAACTAGATACAGCCAAAGTTAACATTCCCAATCAGGAACGGGCAAAAGTTATGGCTGTGCTGGGACAGGCGGTTTACTGGATAAGAGAGCGCTCACGCCTCCAAGGGCACAGCGATTATATCAAAAGTGTTAGTTTTAGTCCCGATGGAGAAGCGATCGCTACTGCTAGTGGAGACAAGACAGTAAAACTTTGGAACAAACAGGGCCGTTTGTTGCATACTTTACAAGGGCATCTCGATCAAGTCGTTAGTGTGAGTTTCAGTCCCAATAGTCAAATTCTTGCTTCTGCTAGTTTAGACGGAACGGTGAAACTTTGGAAAAAAGATGGCAAGGAACTTAAAACCTTTAAAAAGCTGAATACTAAAATTCGATCTGTGAGTTTTAGTCATGATGGCAAGACCCTTGCTTCTGGCGGTGACGACAACATGGTGAGACTTTGGAACATACAGGGTCAAGAAGCCAAAATACTCAAGGGACATACACGCCCAGTCACTAGCGTGAGTTTCAGCCGCGACGATCAAATCCTTGCTTCTGCTAGCGCAGATAGGGCAGTGAAACTATGGAACAAAGACGGTAAAAAACTGAATACTCTAGAAGGACAAGAAGGACATAAGGATACAGTCACTAACGTAACTTTCAGTGATGAAAATATCCTTGCCTCTGCCAGTTATGACGGAACGGTGAAACTTTGGAATAGCTATGGGAAATTGCTTTCAACTATTAAGAGATTAAAGACACAAACTAGTCCCATCAACAGTGTCCATTTCAGTCCCAATGGTCAGACCCTTGCTACGGCTAATGAGGATAACAGCGTGACACTCTGGCAGAGAAATGGCCAGGAAATTACTACCTTTACAGCACATAGTGGTGAAGTCAAGAGCGTGAGTTTCAGCCCCAATGGCCGTACCCTTGCATCTACTAGTCAAGATACAACAGTGAAACTGTGGCAAATTGACCACCCTTGGCAGACCATTCTTATTGGACATCAGGCTGCTGTCAATCGCGTGAACTTCTCACCCGACGGTAAAGCGATCGCTACCGCCAGTAATAACGGGATAGTGAAACTCTGGAATCAGCAGGGCAAGCAGATCAAATCGCTGAAAAAGATCAATGACTACACAATTTGGGATGTGAATTTTAGTCCAGATGGTCAGATAATTGCCACTGCTAGTTATGACGGGGCGGCCAGACTGTGGAATCGGCAAGGTCAGCTGCTCAATACTTTAAAGCATAGCGATCGCATTCTCATTCATAGCGTGAGTTTCAGCCCAGACAGCAAAACTATTGCCACCGCTGGAAAAGATAGAACAGTAAAACTCTGGAATCGCCAAGGTCAGTTACTTAAAAGCCTAAAAGATAGCGCTACTGTCTATAGCGTCATTTTTAGTCCAGACGGCAAGATGATTGCCACTGGTAGTTATGACGGGACAGTGAAACTCTGGAATCAGCAAGGTCAGTTGCTTAACACCCTAAAGCATAGCACTGCTGTCTACAACCTCAGTTTTAGCCCTGATAGTCAGATCCTTGCCAGTGCTGGTGCAGATGATAAAGTACAACTTTGGCGGCTTGACGGTCGTGTGATCGGCAGTCTCGATGGGCATAGTGCTGCAATCTGGCAAGTAACTTTCAGTCCTAATGGTCAGATGATTGCCACTGCCAGTGATGACAAAACAGTAAAACTTTGGCACAAAGACGGGACTTTGATTATTACTCTTACTGGTCATAGCGGTGATGTCAATGGAATCAGTTTCAGCCCTGATGGTAAGACTCTCGTTTCTGGCAGTAAAGATGGGACGGCAATTTTGTGGAATGTGGAAAATCTTACCCTAGATAATTTCATGGGGCGTGGGTGCGATTGGCTGCATGATTATCTAGCAAATAATTCTCAGGGTCAAAGCGATCGCTATCTTTGTGATGGAGTTAAAACTCTGACTAAATCTTGATTCTGCCAACTTTCAGTATTATTTCACTGGTTAAATGCTTCAAGAAAAGTAATAAATTTTAAATATTTTTTTGCATAAAAAGAACCAGAACGATAGATAACCATAACAACATAAATCTGAGAGGAAAGTACCGTGGATAGAAAAGCAACAGGTTGGATACCAGACTACCCCGATTTTAGAGATTACCGTATGGACGAAATCAATCAGAAGTTAATGATGACTGTCCAAGATATACAGATAAGTAATGATAATGATTCGCAAAATAGTCTAGAAGAACTGTTTGAATTACTAAATTCAATAAAAAATGAACTAAAAGAACCTTCCAAAGATAAACTTGCCTCGAAGTTTGAAAAATTTGAGAAAAAGAGAAGCAAAGGTTTAAAATTAGTCAACGCTAAAGCTCTTAAAGAAGAAATATTTTTAGCTCCTGGTTGTACAGGTCAGGAAGTCTATAATCTTCAACAGAAGTTATTTAAATTTAAGGACTATCGCCAGAAGTTTGGAGATTATTGGAAAATACAGATTGACAAGTCTGAAGAAGCTGCTTTAAATTCAGAATATATAGAATATGGCTATTTTGGTAAAATTACAGAGGAGGCAGTCAAACTACTTAAGAGGATTTTTGGAATCTTAATTGTTTCAGATGAGAATATTGAAAGGGTTGGCTCAGATGAAAGTGTTGATAGTGTTGTAGATCAAGTTACATTATATACTTTGAACCAAGTTTTGGAAATCCTAGAAAGTCCAGAAACAAAAAAAACTTTTGAAGATGAAGACACGGAAAAAATAATTTATAAATTGGGGATGTTTGATCCAGAAATTAAAGAAATTCAAAAAAAACTGAATAAACTTGGTTATCTCAAAAACTTAGGAGAAAATAACGGAGCAATAAGAGGATTATTTGATTATCTCACACAGGATGCAGTTCAAGAATTCCAAACACAGAACGATTTAAGACTTGATTCTACTTATGGGTTAGTTTGCAAAAAGACTAGAGAAAGTTTAAATAAACTATGCAAAAACTATGATAGTTATTCACAAAAAATTGACGTTGGTGAGAAAGTTCAAGAGCTTAAAAATATACAGAATCTTTTACGTGAGTTAGGAGAATTTGATGGACAAGTAACAGGGTATTTTGGATCGCAGACAAAGGCAGTGATAACATCATTTAAGGCTAAATATCGACTAGCAGAAGATGGAGATAATTTCAAAAAAACCTTGGAAGTATTAAGAGACCTAGTGACGCTCAAAAAACAAGAACGGCGGGAAGTTTTACCTGTATCCTCAGCAATACCCATAAGTCTTTATGAAGCCATTTTCAGAGTTTTTGAAATTTCTGAATTTCAAGCTGAAGAGTTTGTGAGTGAAAAAGAATTACAAGCACCTACAAATACTAATCGTGAAAAAGGATTGCAACCATCTACAGACACTAACAACTGTGATATTGCTAACCACCAAAGTGCATTAAAGCGGTCAATTAATATGATAGTTAAGTTGATTGCTCAAATAATTTCTCCTTTAGCTCAACATATAAATCTTGAAAAAGCTGTAAGAGACGTATTAGAAAAGCTAGATCAATGGTTTGATAAATCTGAGTATGTTAACGAGATACGTAAAAAAAATAATCCACAAGAGAATCAGCAATTAATTACTAATCCTGCCAAATATGAATCTTCTCAGCAAAAACTGCGGGAAAAATCTAGTATTTTTTCTCAAACTGAACAGGAGATAAACTTATTTAAAGACTGGGAGTTAAATCCAGTTTCTTCATATATAGCTCTTTCAGCAATTTTAAATTTCAAAAAAGCCTTGATTAATATTTATCAAATAATTTCTGATCAAGGAGACAAGCACGAGGATAGAAAGAAGAGACTAGCTAGCTCTTTGAAAAAGATAGATGATATATTTAAGTTTATAAAAGATTTAAATATAATTATCGAAAATGTAGAATCGAGCTTGAGTTACAACCCTTATATTCAGGAAGGGAATCATTTAAAAAATCAACATAAAAATCTGAGAACAGTCATCCAAATACTACCAGAATTGCCAGATAAACTAAAGTATTTGGATAAAAGCCCAGAGTTTCAAAGTGATTTACTACTACCGATAGAAGGTAATTTACAAAAATCTATTAGAGAAAAACAAGAAGATTGTAAGAAGGTAACTGTATATTTATTAATGCCAGAATTTGTGGATTTAAGCTTCTGGTGTTCTCCAATTGAAGACCAAGGCTCACTGGATTCATGTACGGCACATGCTGGTGTTGCTTTAATGGAGTACTTTGAGAAAAGAAGTTTTGATAGGTATGTCGATGCTTCTCGGCTTTTCCTTTACAAAGCGACACGTAATCTCATGCATCGTCAAGGTGATGTAGGGGCATCTCTTCGGCAAACTATGCAGGCAATGGCATTATTTGGAGTGCCCCCGGAAGGCTACTGGCCCTATATAGAAGATAAGTTTGATGAGGAACCAACCCCTTTTTGCTACTCTTTCGGTCAAAGTTATCAAGCGTTGAAATACTTTCGCCTAAACCCCTCAGGCACTACAGAATATATACTGCTATTGCGAATTAAAGCAGCTTTAGCTGCTGGTTTTCCCTGCGCGTTTGGGTTTACTATGTATTATTCCATCGAGGATTTAAACCCAAGTGGTTATATTGCATACCCAGTTAAAAACGATAAGGTAAAGGGAGGTCACGCTGTTGTTGCAGTTGGCTACGACGATCATAAGGTAATAGACAACGCTGATGGTAGTAGACGGTCACAAGGAGCATTGCTAATCAGAAACTCTTGGGGAACCGATTGGGGTCAAGGGGGCTATGGTTGGCTTCCTTATGACTACGTATTAGAAGGGTTGACAAATGATTGGTGGTCGTTGCTGAAGTCTAAGTGGTTTGAGACAGGACACTTCGGGTTAGGAGCAAACGATTGGGCGTCTGATTTGGGGGGAGGACATACAGATGACAAACCGCCAGAGAACCCTAAACCTAAGCCGTAAATGGTTTATAGGTGCGGCGTTCTCGCGTGCAAATTACTCGCTATGATCGCACCTGCGAAATCTGTGATTCATGGCAATAGCAGGCGACATACTTGCCTAGCTAGTGTAGAAGTCAGCCCGATCTCAAATGAGTCTATTGATTTTGAGATTTTAGAGAAGGACTTGGAAATTACTTTGCGATGCTATCCTATCCTATCAGGGGAATGTCAACCGCCCAGAAATATGGGTGCGAGTGTTTCACGAGAAAGATTTACGTACTAATCTAAAAATAGAAACACCTTCTGCGGTAGCGGTCTTAAACGGTGAAATTGATTTGTTTATCAAAGCCTATCTGTAACAACTGACCAAGTGGTGCAGAGAGAATCTACCCAACTACAGCTAAAATTAATAAATACAAGTAGAATAAAGAGCGATTTTCCAATCCAAAGCGCTCTATTTATCATTCAGCAAGCATTATGGATGTCCTAGAACTAAAACGCGAAATCGAAACGTTGTCTGGCCGCCTGGGTAAAACCCAGGACTATCTTTGACGTACCTGCACTGACAGCCAAAATTCAAGACCTCGAAAAAATATCAGCACAGCCAGAATTCTGGAATGACCAAACCCAGGCCCAACAAACGCTGCAAGAACTCAACGATCTGAAAGCTCATCTTCAGCAATACGATCGCTGGCACGCCAATCTGGAAGATACTAAGGCAGTTGTTGAATTGTTGGAGTTAGAAACCGATGAGGCACTACTCGAAGAAGCAGAATCTACCATTACTAAACTGAATCGTGACCTGGACCAGTGGGAGTTACAACAGTTACTTTCTGGCCCCTATGATGCGGAAGGTGCTGTACTGACGATTAGTGCTGGTGCTGGTGGTACAGATGCTCAAGACTGGGCATTTATGCTGATGCGGATGTACACCCGTTGGGGCGAAGCACACGGCTATAAGGTAACTTTAGCTGAAGAGTCGGAGGGTGATGAAGCCGGAATTAAATCGGCAACCCTAGAAATTACCGGTCGCTATGCTTATGGTTACTTGCGATCGGAAATGGGTACACATCGCTTAGTGCGGATTTCACCTTTTAATGCCAACGGCAAACGACAAACCAGTTTTGCAGGCGTGGAAGTGATGCCGCAGATTGATAACTCTGTGCAATTGGACATTCCAGATAAGGATTTGGAAATCACCACAACTCGTTCTGGTGGTAAAGGTGGGCAAAACGTCAACAAAGTAGAAACTGCGGTGCGGATTGTTCACCTTCCCACGGGTCTTGCCGTGCGCTGTACAGAGGAGCGATCGCAGCTGCAAAATAAAGAAAAAGCCTTAAATCGCCTCAAAGCAAAGCTGTTGGTCATCGCCAAGGAGCAACGCGCCCAAGAAATTGCTGAAATTCGTGGTGATATGGTGGAAGCCTCTTGGGGAAACCAAATCCGTAACTATGTGTTTCACCCTTACCAAATGGTGAAAGATTTGCGTACAAACACGGAAACAACAGCGATTGGTGATGTGATGAATGGCGAACTTGATACATTCATCCAAGCTTATCTGCGCCAAGAAAATAAACTAGTAGAAAACACTCTGGCATAAAGCCATTTATTACATAACATCCCGATTGCTAAGGCGTTTCACTGAGAAACGCCTTAGCAATATATGGGCGATCGCAATTCTATCCCAGACCAACTGTTACAGTTATAAAAGAGTCTGTAGACAAATAACTATGAGCAACTCACCTTCAACAGAACCTCAACCTAGCTACGTCAAACTCGCCATGCGAAACATGGTGCGGAAGGGTGGAACTTCTTTAAAGCATTTTGGATTGACTGCTGTAGGGCTTTTAGCTCTGCTTGTTGGTCTTGCTTACCTCACTCATTAACGACAAATCGTAAACCTCAGACAAGGAGACTGTGTGCCCCTGAGAGTTGAACTATATGTGGAGGAGTATTTTTATGAGTTGTCCCCGATAACATCTCTAAAGAATGCCGAGACTAATGACCGAATTACCCCTGAAACTTGGGAAAACTGGTTTAATCACTGGTTGGAAATACTTCAGCCTCAGATTCCCCCAGCGCCAAGTTATGAAATCGGGCTGTGTTTGACAGATGATTCCCAAATTCAAGAACTGAATGCTCAATATCGTCAGCAAAATAAGCCGACAGATGTTTTAGCCTTTGCAGCTTTGGAGGTGGATTTTCCTCAAAGCAAAGAAATGCTTGCCTCTATCCCATTATACTTAGGTGATATTATTGTGTCTGTAGATACGGCACAACGCCAAGCTCAACAACAGGAACATAGCTTACCAACTGAGCTAGCCTGGTTAGCTGCTCACGGTTTATTGCATCTGTTGGGCTGGGATCATCCTGATGAAAAAAGTTTGGAGCGAATGTTAAAACAGCAAGTGATATTGCTGAATACAATCGGTATTGCTATTGACATGGAATAGCAGTAGCTTATGTATGCCTTAATGTCAATTTTGGGTAATACTTTTATAATACTTCTGTGGAAAATTGCCTAAAGATTGCCTCAAAGTTAATTCTGCCATTAAGATCGGCGAATATTCCCACTGTAGCAACCCTGTTCTTGTGTTTTTAAGTCTATGTCCCAAAAAATTTCTCCATCACCAACGCCTACCTCGTTACAAACACTGGTGTCTAACGAACGGGAATTCTCCTGGAAAGTAGCCTCTAATTTATTTGTTAGTTTTAAATATGCCTGGGCTGGAATCAGCTATAGTTTTCAAACTCAACGTAATTTTCGCATCCACGTAAGTGTTTGTGCAATGGCGATCGCTTTAAGCGTTTTTTTGCATCTGCAAGCGGTAGAGATCGCGGTAATTGGTATAACTAGTGGTTTAGTTTTGGCATTAGAGTTACTAAATACAGCGATCGAGTCCGTTGTGGACTTAAGCGTTAAGCAGACATACCATGATTTGGCAAAAATTGCTAAAGATTGTGCGGCTGGTGCAGTGCTTGTCTCTGCTTTCGTAGCGATGTTAGTGGCAGGTACGCTATTGCTTCCTCCTCTGGTAACGTTAATTATATCGGCTTTGTAGACGTGATTTGCGTAGGCGAGCATTTACCGCAGGCATTGCCAAGTGACTCACTAAGAGAATCACACTCTGTCCGAATCTCCTTTGCAGAATATATTTAAAAATTAAATCGTGCGATGTCTACGACGGGCTACGCCAAGGTGCCAAGCATCCTGGCTAAAGGATTACTTGGTAATCTTTAAAAAGTGGCCGCAGAGTAGCCGCTTTATACTTACGCGTCTACGTCAGCGTTATTTTTATACCTAATACCAATTCAAAAAATGTTTGCGACAGATAAGGCATTTAGGATGAAATCATAACCAGTCAAAGAAGCAGCAATTTTAGGAGTCAGTTCAGCTAGAAGTTGAGCAACCTTGGTTGGCAGAATGCCAATACCCTACAACCTCTCCAAGGTCATACAGCTTGGGTTATGAGAATAGCTTTTAGTCCCGACGGTAAAAGGCTTGCTTCTGGCAGTGGAGATGGAACCGTTAAGCTTTGGAAACTTGATGGTACGGAAATAACGACCCTGAGAGGACATACCGCAGCGATTAGGCAAATTGCAATCAGCCGCGATGGAAGTGTTTTAACTTCAGGGGGTGATGATAACACGCTCATTCTTTGGAGCTTGCCCCAAATTCTCAAGCTAGATGCACTGACTTATGGTTGCAAGTTGGTGCAGGATTATCTGAAAACTAACACAGCAGTTGAGAAAGGCGAAACTCCTGCACAGTCGCTGCGCGATCGCTCACTCTGCGATCGCTCTCAGAACTATTAGAAATTTTCTTAATAGAAATAAAGATTGCTTCCTCATATCATGTCCGCCAAATTACCCATAATAAAAGAACCCCACCCCCAACCCCTCCCCGCAGGCGGGGAGGGGAGACAAAGCACAGCTTTGGCGGGGTGGGGTTCTTCGGATTTAATAAGCAATCAAGCGGACATGATATCATCCCCATTTTTTATCTTTCTATTTCATCTATTTCTTTTGGAACCTCCGCAGTTAAAATCTCATGTCCCCCAGGTGTAACTAACACATCATCTTCAATACGAATACCAATGCCAACCCATCGAGGATCAGTCTCTGGCTGGTCTTCTGCTAGTTTGGTATCTGGCACAATATATAGTCCCGGTTCCACTGTCAAAATTTGACCTGGTTGTAAAATCTGTGGTTTGTCTTCACCATGCTGGTAAACACCTACATCATGGACATCCAAACCTAACCAATGACTGGTACGATGCATATAATATGGCTTGTATTTCTCTTCTTCAATTAACTTATCAATTTCACCTTTGAGAATGCCAAGTTCGACTAAACCTTCCGTGAGAACGCGCACTGCTGTATCGTGAACTAATTTGAAGGGATTACCTGGTTGCACTTGAGCGATCGCTTGTTTTTGTGCCTCTAAAACAATTTCATACAGCGTTTTTTGTTCTGGCGTAAACTTATTCCCCACAGGAAATGTCCGGGTAATATCAGAATTGTAATAACCGTAAGCACAACCGGCATCAATTAGCAGTAATTCTCCATCCTGCATTTGACGATTATTTTCAATGTAATGTAGTACGCAAGCATTTACACCAGAAGCCACAATCGAAGGATAAGCAGGCCCTAACCCACCCCGCACTCGAAAGATCCGTTCCATCTCCGCCTGTATTTCGTACTCATAACGTCCAGGTGCGGCGATTTCTTGGGCATAATTGTGTGCTTCAGTTGCGATCGCAGCTGCTTGACGCATCAATTCCACCTCAGCTTCGCTTTTGATCAATCTCATGCTGTTGAGGACAGGGCCGGTATCTTCAATAGCGATCGGTCCTGTTCCCCGCTTCGGATAAGTCCGCAGTAAACTTTGGTAATGTTTCAGGATTTGATCGTTAAAATTGCGATCGCGTCCTAAGTGATAATAAATCCGGCTAGCTTTTTCTAAATACTGCGGCAACTTTTCATCTAACTCACTAATCGGGTACGCTTCATCAGCACCATAAATTTCCTTGGCTGCATCTACTCCACAAAGATAACCAGTCCATACTTCCTTTTCGCGATCCTTCGGTTGGACAAACAGCACAAACCGATGTTCTGCATGATGCGGCGCTAACACTGCTACTGCTTGTGGTTCATTAAAACCAGTCAAGTAAAAAAAATCACTATCTTGCCGATAAACATACTCGACATCGTTGTGCATCACTGCCATTGGCGCACTGCGAAAAATGGCTGTTCCATCACCAATTTTTGCCATTAATTGTTCGCGACGCTGCCGATATTCTGCTTGCATAGTTGATGTACTTTTAAACAGTATTGTATTATTTTACACTTTTAACAAATAATAGATGCACAGATGATGCCTCTTAATAGTTGCTAATCTAAGTTATTCTAACCAATATTTGTTTCCACTCAAGGGATAAATTATTGGAGAATAATCAATTATCTCGAAAGACTCAGTTTTCCTAATTTTTAAACAATTCAGAAATCTTGTTTTTATCAAAAGATTTAGGATATTCATGAAGTTAAATAAGTTTTAAACGTTTATTTTATACAAATTTTGGTAGTTCATACATTTAACAACACATAGTAAAAAATATGTCTAATAAAACCATAATAAAAAAAGTTCTCGCTTATGTAACCAAGAAAAATAAATTAATGGTATTTACACATACTGATTTTCCTGAAGCTGGCATGCAAGTACCTGCTGGTACAGTTGAAGAAGGCGAGGAGCCATCTGAAGCTGTACTGCGAGAAATTTATGAAGAATCTGGTGTTAAGGGAGTTCAGATTATTGAGTTATTAGGTATTTATCAATACAACATGACTCCCTATCGGGATGAAGTTCAAGAACGTTATGTTTATCATCTCGAATTAACTCAGTCTACACCATCTACTTGGCGGCATTGGGAAATACATCCAAGTACCAGCAAAAACCCTATAGCCTTCGATTTTTATTGGGTTAAATTGGATAGCTCAAATTTAGGACTAGCCGATGTCAAGGTTATTTTTTATCTAAGCTTGTTGACAAAATAAAAAATAGTGGATCTTCAGCTAATACTTAAAAACGTGCCAAAAAAGTAAAGGTAATATTAGGCAAATTCATTAGGAATAATATAGCGATCGCTTCTATTTTAATTAAGTCTGTCTAATTCAACATAAAATAAATTTCTGATTCGTAGGTAGATTTTTGATACAAGCTTCAAATGTCAAAGAAAATCGATAAAGTAATCATTTTTATCTATAAATAACATATATAAATTACAAAACATATTTTGGAAATGCTTATATAGAACTTGAAAATTTTAGAATAATAGTTTAAAAAACAAATATTTATCTTCAAAGAGTGATGTTAATAAATAAAAAATGGTTATAAAGAAATATTGAAATCCGGATAAATGTTATTTCGTTACAGAAAGAGATTGCAAAAAAAAGTTAAAAAAATATGACAGCCAATAATAAAAATTCACCATGCCTGAAAATCAAAATTCCTCACCCTTAGCTTTGAATACATCTCGATTAGCATCAGATTCTTTTGCAAAATCAGAAATCTTGACAACTTCTCTTAAGAGTTTAAATTATGATTTGGGGTTTGGAAATAAGAGTTCTTCACTAGCACTAGAAAGTCAACCAGTGACTGCGCCTGTTAAAACGTCAGCAAATCCCAACCCTAATCCTTACTTAACTAGTGCGGCAATTACTCCTGACTTTAACGGTGATGGTAAAACAGACAAAGTTTGGGTCAATTCTACAACCGGTGAGATTATCATTCGGTTGATGGATGGAACAACAGTTGTCGAACAAGGTTCTTTAGGTCAATTTGACCTATCCGCCTATGATTACAAAATTGCTGACTTCAATGCTGATGGCAAAACCGACTTCTTATTACGCAATAAGACAACCGGTGAAAATAGCGTTGTCCTGATGGATGGCACCAGAGTTGGTAGTGCGGCTGCTCTAAGTAGCGTTGATCCAGCCTGGAGTCCTCAGATTGGAGATTTCAACGGCGATCGCAAAACCGATATCTTCTGGCACAATAGTCAAACCGGTGAGAACGCTATTTGGGAGATGGATGGCACCACAGTTCTGAATGCAACTGTTTTAGACACTACAGACGCAGCATATACTCCTACCATTGTTGATTTCGATGGCAATGGCAAGAGTGACATCTTCTGGCGCAATCAGACAACTGGCGATAACGTCGCTTGGTTTATGGATGGTACGCAAAAGACTGACTTTGCTCTACAATCACAAGATGCCGCTTGGACTTCTAGCCTTGGTGATTTCAACGGCGACTTTAAGACAGACATTCTGTGGAGAAACGCTCAAACAGGTGAGAACAAGGTTTGGACGATGAATGGTATCTTAGTCACCGAGGGTGCTTTGGGGACACTTGACTCATCCTGGACTTCCAAAATTGGTGACTTCAACGGTGATGGCAAGACCGATATCTTCTGGCACAATGGAACCACAGGCGCGAACACCGCTTGGTTGATGGATGGTACAACAGTTGCAACTGAAGCTTTCTTACCAGCTAATAACGCGGCCTTGACACCATCCCTTGGCGATTTCAACGGCGATGGCAAGACTGATATCTACTGGCGCGATCAGACAGCAGGTACAGACAACATTTGGACTATAAATGAAACGACAGCAGTTGAGACTCCGATCAGCGATGCAGATAAGCTAGGCCCAGAGTGGTATACGTTCTAAAATCTAGGGTCATTCGGCATAAGGCATGGAGAAGAGACAAAAAAGACAAGGAAAAGGGGGGAGATAAGGGAAAGATTTTCAATAATTCCCTCTTCTCCTCCTTACCCCTCTCATCTCTCTCATCTCCCTCATTCCCTACTGCTCAAAACTTGTAACTCAAAACCTGAATTTCTCCCTTTTCCGGCAATTTACCAGGGCTAATGGAAATACTATCGCCATTGCTACGCCGCACTGTCATCCCTTGCATCAAGGTCAGAAAATTATCCAATGGCGAAATATCGCACTTAGCAGCATCAGCAGCTTGTGTGCGGTAATGAGTCGGAATCACCAACTTGGGATTTAAAACTTGAACAGCCTGCTTTGCTTCCTCAGCATTGTAGGCTTTTGCACTGCCTCCCACTGGAATAAATGCTACATCGGGACGCCCCATCAAGATTTTTTGCTCAATAGAAATGGGTGCAGCAGCCCCGCCTAAGTGTAGGATATTAATTCCGCCTTGCTTCCAACTCCAAGCAGTATTTGAGCCAAACTGCTTACCACCTTTGCGATCGTGGTCTATGGCAACTCCTTGGAATTTAATGCTTTTAAATTCATAAACTCCTGGTTCATAGATGAGTTTTGCATTTCCCGGTAGTACATCCACAGCACCTTCATCCAGTAGTTGGCTGCTAATCAGTACCAAATCTGCTGCAACTTTTGGCGGACGATACCCAGCAGTACAGCCGACTGTCCGAAACGGATTGACGAGAACTTTTGCACCACCGCCAGTAAAAAGAAAGCAAGTATGACCCAACCACTGAACTGATAAACCGCTAGATTGTGCGTCAGCTTGAGATTCAGAACCCAAAGTAGTAACCAAAGCTGTGGCCAACCCCGCCCCAGCATAGCCCATCAACTGTCGTCGTTTCATTAATTATGCTCTTGACTGTAACTGTTCCAGAAAATTTCGCAATAACTGTTTTCCTGAAGATGTCAGGACACTCTCTGGGTGAAACTGGACGCCCTGAATGTGAGGATAGTTCCGGTGTCGCACTCCCATAATGGTGTTATCTTCAACCCAAGCGGTGATTTCTAACACATCTGGGCAAGTCTCACGTTCGATTACCAAACTATGATACCTGGTGGCAATTAGAGGATTTTCTAATCCCCGGAAAACCCCCACTCCAGTGTGAGACACCTGAGAGGTTTTGCCATGCATCAACTCTGGAGCAGGAATTATTTTACCACCGAACACTTGACCAATGCTTTGATGTCCCAAACAGACACCCAAAATTGGTAACTCTTGTCCTAGCTGTTCAATCAATTCTAAAGAAATGCCGGCATCTTCCGGGCGACCAGGCCCAGGAGAAATAACCACAGCTTCCGGCTTTAATGCCCGAATCTCATCTATGGATATCTTGTCGTTACGAAAAACTTTAATATCATCTGCCACTGGGAACTCTGATACCAATTCTCCCAGGTACTGCACTAAGTTATATGTAAAACTATCGTAATTGTCGATCACTATAATCAAAGCTTGTGACTCCTGGTTGTTACCACTCATCAGTTGCAAAAAGCATAAATAAGTATCTCATGCTATTTGTTCGTTATACCAATTTGAAAAAAGAATGCGAAGGCAAAAAAGTTCGTAGTGGTGCGTTTAGCCCATTTCCAGTTCTGAGTAAAGAAGTTAGATTCTCAACTTCTTTACTCAGCACTACTACCCCAGTCTCTAATCTCTAGTCCCCATCAGCCTAACCAATTAATTTCTGCCAGCTAGCAGGTCCGATAATTCCATCGGCATCTAAACCATTTTGCTTTTGAAAGTTCTTAACTACAACCTCTGTTTGCGGCCCGTAGACGCCATCATTCTCAACACCTAAACGGTATTGTAAGTATCTGACAACTGCACCACCAGCATGGTTTGGTCTGATAATTCGTTTTGCTAAAATTAGATTTATGGCATTCCATGTAGTTGCGTCAGCAATTCCAGTCGGCTTAAATCCGACAATAGTCTGAAATTTTTCTACAGCAGATTTGGTGTTAGCTCCTGTGAAGCCATCTTCCACTAAAGCCTTACCATTTTTATCAGTTATTTTTAGTCTATTTAAGGATTTTTGCAGTCTGAGAATAGTCTCATCTATATTCTCCTCTTCATCTGGTACAGGGTTAATAGGGGCACTTGGCAGTTTACCAGTTAAGCCTTTGACAATTGCATTAGCCATTGCTTCAGGATTAAAAAGATTCATATCTTTTTGCGAATCGAGGAAGCAACATTCTATCAAGATAGCAGGCATATCTGTATTTTTCAGAACATACAAGTGAGAACCACTCTTAACGCCACGATTAAAAAATCCTAACTTAATGATTTCATCCAATACAGGTTTAGCAATTTTTCTACCTCTATCACTAGTTGCAAATACTTCTGTGCCATTAGCTTGCTTGTTAAAAGCATTAAAATGAATCGAAACGAAAATATCTACTTTACTGGCATTAGCTGTAGAACATCTTTTTGAGAGTGAGTCACGGACTGTATTAGCACTACTTGGTCTACATACTACGACTTCATTTCCTAAAGCTCTTAACTTGGCTATAACTCTATTACCTACATCTAGAGTTAAATTATCCTCGAATTTAATACCTCTAGCTCCTGTATCTGGTGGACAATTGTGCCCGGTATCAATTCCAAATTTCATTATTTCATCCTCAATTTACTTGTTTTTACACTATTTCAAAACTCTTATAATTATATAGACAAAGTTTAGTTAATAGCTTTGTAAAAATACTTGTTAGCAATAACTGCATTATTTCCAGCATTCCTACGCTATTAAACCAAATAAGTTTTTCTGCGAAGCTGAACAGCAAATTTTATTTGGTAAAATTCACTAATTCAAAACTATATTGTAACCAAAAACACAACTATTATAAGTTATCAATATCGAGAATAACCAGTAAAATTTTGCAATAAATTGAAATCTAGCAATTGCCTCCATTATTTAGATAATAACGCTTTGTAAAAGTGGAAAGCCATAACAAATGTACTTAGTTAGATGCCCAAATCTCTAAACTGAACGCACCCCCTGATGTGAAGCTGGGTTGATCAGGTCGTAAACCCTTGACAGACTCTACCATTGGCTTCTTGTTAACCCTGAGCAGCTTAACACATAATGCTTTACAGTATTAATGAATACGCGTTCGCCCTTGGCGTTGGCGGAGCCATCGCTTCTAGACACCTTTGCGAGATTTATCAGATAAACTGCTCAAGAAACGAGGCTCAACATGGGATCTTTAAATTTTGTGAAGCTACTGGAGAATTCCATCAATGAACCCGGCTTAGGGTGGACTCTCTGCTTTATAGGGGAAGATCAATCTAGCAAACTTGCAGAACTCACGCAAGAATTGAGAGGAGAATTTTCGGCGACAGGTGATGGTAAAGAGATTTTATCTGGTTTTTCCTATTGGGGAATCGGCCCAACGATCGCCTGGGATCATGCCTGTAACGATCGCTTCTATCTCGTGATGAAAGAGAGTATAGAGTCTTTTAAATATCGATGGCATCAAATTAATACAAATAATATCAAAGATCAAAAATATCATTATGTAAGTTTAGGCGTAGGCACGGGTGAAAAAGATCAACACATTTTAAGTTTATTGATTAACACAAATCCCGATTTACTCTACTTTCCAGTTGATATGAGTTCGGAGATGTTAAGGCTAGGTGTGCAACAAGCAACGAGAGGATCGCAATTGCAAGGTAGCCATGTATTGCCAATTCAAGTTGATTTCTCAATTGAGAGAAATGTTGACGAGTTACGGAAACTATTAGATAGAGTTATCAATAACAGTCCGGTGCTATTTTCGTTATTGGGGAACACATTAGCTAATTTTCAACAAGACACAGACCTGTTGCAAACTCTTTCTAAACTAATGCGACGTGAAGATAGGTTACTCCTTGAAGTAGCGACTACCGAAGAATTAAGCGAAGAAGCGGCACAAAATGCAGCGAAAGAATACGCAAAAACTAGATCCTTTAAAGAGTTTGTTACCAGTGCATTGCTGCAAAATACTGACTTACATATCGATTTAAATAGTGTATTTTTTGATGGTGCCGTAGAAACTGATAGAGGAATTTTGATAAAAATCCTCTATCGTAACCTAAGTGGAAATAAAATTGAGGTCATGCTACCTGACCGATCAGTAATAAATTTTGAAGACCAAGATACGATTCGTTTATATCTGACTCGGAAATATACTTCTAATGGCATCGATCAAATTATATCAAACAGTAATTTGGTGCTTGTTGATAAGCTACACACAGTATTGGAACCACGTTTAAAGAATGGGTTTGGCATGGATTTAATCTTACTTGCCTCTGACTCTTCAGGAATTAAGAATAATTCTTCTGTAGCGAATGATATATGGTCTAAACGGTAAGATGTGAGATAAGTATGAAAAACCTAGTGACCTTGATCACGTTTTTCCCTCTACTTCTGGGATTTATTCTAGCCGGCGTCTGGTGGACTCAGGGAGGAAGTTTTGAGTCACTACTAACAGGTTTGGGATTATTAGCAACAATTACCGGTATTTTTGGCGAACGATGGGCATCAGCTAACGAAAAGAGGAAAGAATTTCTGCGTGCCTTACTGAATGAGTGCAGATCGAATGAGGTAATTCTATCTGATAGCCGCTTCAACCCCAACTCGCATAAGCCGGGACGACCGATAGTCTTTCCACGATTAATTATATCTGTCACCGAAACAGCGATCGCATCTAATGTCTTTGCAGAACGTCAAGATAGAGAGTTGTTTTCGCTTATACATCAATGGCGGCATACTGCCAATGAATTTAACCGGAGATTAGATATTACCGAGTTACGCACATTCACAAACCTGTCACCACAAGAAATTCGTTCACTATATGAAGCGCTACAGGAATCGAAAGAGTTCAATGATGCACTTAATTTGACTCAACACATCACAACTTTTTTGAAATCGAAATATTCACAAGGCAGCGGTGATAGTGAAGTCCTAACTCCTTCAAGGAACTACTGATATCATGTTCGCTTGATTACTTATTAAATCCGAAGAACCCCACCCCGCCAAAGCTACGCTTCGTCTCCCCTCCCGAAGAGCGGGGAGGGGATTAAGGGGAGCCAGTGCGGTCTTGGGGTCTCCCCAAGTGGAGCATCTGGCGTGTGGGGTGCAATGACTGTGGAAATCATAACTAATTATGCGAACATGATATGACCGGAATCTGTGGGTAGATATTTAACAATCAGCCTGAAAGCACGTTTAAGATCAAAGTGAAGAAATATTTCGTAGCTTACAGGCATGAAACGCATCGTCTTGGTTGCTGGGTTTGAATCGTTCAACGCTGACTTGTATAGAAAAGCAGCTTTTTTGGCTAACTCTCGCTGTCCTGAGTTGGATATTCGGGTATTTAGCGATCGCGATCTTACCAACAAACGCACTGAGGTAGAAGCAGCACTTGATGGCGCTGATGTGTTTTTCGGTAGCCTACTATTTGATTATGACCAGGTTGTGTGGTTGCGCGATCGCATTTCCCAAATTCCCATCCGTTTGGTGTTTGAGTCAGCCTTGGAATTGATGAGTTTAACCAAGCTGGGTATATTTGCCATTGGCGACAAACCCAAAGGAATGCCCAAACCAGTTAAATTCATCCTCGACAAATTTAGCAACGGACGAGAAGAAGATAAACTCGCTGGTTACATCAGCTTCTTAAAAATTGGCCCCAAACTACTGAAATACGTCCCAGTGCAAAAAGTCCAAGACTTACGCAACTGGTTAATTATCTATGGTTACTGGAATGCTGGCGGCCCAGAAAACGTCGCTTCATTATTCTGGACACTGGCAGAAAAATACTTAGATTTAAAAGTCGGTGACATTCCCCCGCTAATTGAAACCCCCAACATCGGATTACTGCACCCCGACTATCAAGGGTTTTTTGAATCGCCCCGCGACTATTTAGAATGGTATAAAACCCGTTGTAGAGACGCGATTCATCGCGTCTCTACAAAACCCATTATCGGAATTCTCCTCTACCGCAAACACGTCATCACCAAACAACCCTACATTCCCCAACTGATTCGCAGTTTGGAAGAAGCTGGATTAACTCCTTTACCCATCTTCATCAACGGTGTAGAAGGACACGTGGCGGTACGAGATTTAATGACAACCGATTATGAAATTCAGCAACGACAACTAGGTAATATAGAGACTCCCTCACTATCAAGTGAAGCAGTAAAAGTAGATGCGATCGTCTCTACAATTGGCTTTCCTCTGGTGGGTGGCCCGGCTGGTTCAATGGAAGCTGGCCGTCAGATAGAAGTAGCAAAGCGCATCCTCACTGCCAAAAATGTACCTTATATTGTTGCCGCACCATTATTAATTCAAGATATTTCCTCGTGGACGCGCCAAGGTGTCGGCGGGTTGCAAAGTGTGGTGTTGTACGCGTTACCAGAATTGGATGGCGCTATTGATACCGTTCCCCTCGGTGGTTTAGTGGGCGAAAATATTTATCTGGTTCCCGAACGGGTGCAGCGATTAATAGGTAGGGTAAAAACTTGGGTGGCTTTGCGGCAAAAACCTGCATCGGAACGCAAGATTGCCATCATTTTATATGGGTTTCCTCCAGGTTATGGGGCTGTAGGTACTGCTGCATTATTAAATGTACCGCGTAGCTTGCTGAAGTTTCTCCATGCACTCAAAGAACAAGGTTACACCGTGGGAGATTTACCAGAAGATGGGGAAGAATTGATTCGCTGGGTGAAAGAAGCGGATGAATCTTTAGATGATACAAAAAATATCCCCGCGTCCGTTAGCGCCCGTACTCTAGAAAAATGGCTGGGATATCTGCAAACCTCCCGCATCGAAAAACAATGGAAATCTCTCACGGGCACTGGAATTAAAACATCCGGCGATGAATTTCAGATTGGCGGTGTGCAATTAGGAAATGTATGGATAGGTGTACAACCACCATTAGGGATACAAGGTGATCCCATGCGCTTAATGTTTGAGCGAGATTTAACACCACATCCCCAATATGCTGCTTATTATAAATGGCTGCAAAATGAGTTTGAAGCTGATGCTATCGTTCACTTTGGGATGCATGGAACGGTGGAATGGTTGCCTGGTTCTCCTTTGGGTAATACGGGTTATTCTTGGTCGGATATTCTGTTAGGAAACTTGCCTAATCTATATATATATGCGGCGAATAATCCTTCTGAATCAATGTTGGCAAAACGTCGCGGTTATGGTGTATTAATTTCCCATAATGTACCGCCTTATGGTCGCGCAGGTTTATATAAAGAATTGGTAGCATTGCGCGATTTGATTTCGGAGTATCGTGAAGGTCCGCAAAAGAATTATGTTTTGAAAGAAGGCATTTGTAAAAAAATTGTAGACTCTGGTTTAGATGCAGATTGTCCGTTTGAGGATGCTAAACGGTTGGGTATTGCGTTTACTCCCGAAAATATTCGGATGTTTAGCAGTCATGCTTTTGATGATTATTTGGTGGAGTTGTACGAATATTTACAAGTTTTAGAAAATCGGTTGTTTTCTTCTGGGTTGCATACGTTGGGGGAAGCACCTAATGAAGAGGAATTGGCTTCTTATTTGGAAGCTTATTTTGGGGAGAATCAAGAAGAAAGAGAAGGAGAAATAATCAAAGACTTGTTGATGCAATCTACAGATGAGTTAACAAATTTGTTGAGGGGATTGAATGGAGAATATATTCCGCCTGCGCCTGGTGGTGATTTGTTGCGGGATGGGGCTGGTGTTTTGCCGACTGGGAGAAATATTCATGCTTTAGATCCTTATCGGATGCCTTCACCTGCTGCTTATGAACGGGGACGAGAAATTGCTCAAAAAATTATCGCGCAGCATTTGGATGAACATGGCACATATCCAGAAACGGTGGCGGTGATGTTGTGGGGATTGGATGCGATTAAAACTAAGGGTGAATCTTTGGGGATTCTGTTGGAATTGGTGGGGGCTGAACCTGTTAAGGAAGGAACTGGCAGAATTGTTCGTTATGAATTAAAGTCGTTGGCGGAAGTTGGACATCCCCGAATTGATGTGTTGGGTAATTTGTCTGGAATTTTCCGAGATAGTTTTGTCAATATCATCGAATTGTTGGATGATTTATTTCAACGGGCGGCTGATGCTGATGAACCGGATGATCAGAATTTTATTAAAAGACACGCCTTAGCTTTGAAAGCCCAAGGGGTGGAAAATGCATCAGCGAGATTGTTTTCTAATCCGGCGGGTGATTTTGGTTCTTTGGTAAATGATAGAGTGGTTGATGGGAACTGGGAATCTGGCGAGGAGTTAGGCAATACTTGGCAAAGTCGCAATGTATTTAGCTACGGGAGAGAAGATAAAGGTCAAGCTAGACCGGAAATTTTGAATACATTATTAAAAACTAGCGATCGCATTGTTCAAGAAATCGATTCGGTAGAATACGGTTTAACTGATATTCAAGAATATTACGCCAATACGGGCGGTTTGAAAAAGGCAGCAGAAAAACAAAGCGGTAAGAAGGTTACAACCAGCTTTGTGGAAAGTTTCTCGAAAGATACTACACCGCGCAATTTAGATGATTTGCTGCGAATGGAGTATCGCACCAAGTTGGTAAATCCCAAATGGGCGCAAGCGATGGCGAATCAAGGTTCTGGTGGTGCGTTTGAAATTTCTCAACGGATGACAGCGTTGATTGGTTGGGGTGGTACTGCCGATTTTACCGATGATTGGGTTTATGACCAAGCCGCAGATACTTATGCGTTAGATGCAGAGATGGCGGAGAAATTACGCAAAGCAAATCCTGAAGCTTTCCGCAATATTTTAGGGAGAATGTTGGAGGCGCATGGGCGGGGTTTCTGGGAAGCTGATGGTGATAAGTTAGATAAGTTGCGTCAGTTGTATGAGTTAACGGATGAAGAGTTGGAAGGTGTGACGGTTTAGAAGGTAGATGCGTTAAAAGTTCAAATAAAAATTATTGTAGAGACGGCGGTTTATCGCGTCTTCACTTAACCGAACCGTATTGAAAGCGATGTCTACGACGGGCTACGCCTACGCTATTACGCTTGAAGCTGTAAAAATTTAAACCTTTGCAGCTAAGATTACTTCATGTATAAGAAAGGCTTAAGTTTTTCTGGCAAATGTATAAGCCCTTGCTGGAAAGGCTTAATACTTTGCAACAAATGTTCGTCCATGTATAAGAAAGGCTTAAGTTTCTCTGGCAAATATATCAGTCGTTGCTGCAATTGTTTAATGCTGTGCAACAAATGTTCTTCCATGTATAAGAAAGGCTTAAATCATTGCAGCAATTGTTGTAATGAAATTATGACTCTATTTAATACCTGAAATTAAATATATTCTAAGTGAAATTAACTAAATTTTGAGAAATGTAATTGCAACTGATTTGCTATATTTTCCCATGACAAGTAGAAATGTTTTGGTATAAAACAGTACTAATAACCTAGTAGCAGAGATGCATTATGGCACGTCGTAAAAGAAATTCCACCGCTTTAGAAAGAGCCGATCGCCGGATTGAAAGTTTACAATCTATCAGTATACAACTTGACTTTGGTGAAGGATTGACTATACAAGCTTACACGGTGGCAATTAACGATCTCCGGTCTAAGCTTGCTGCTTACAACACTGCATTATCTACCATTGACAAACTTACAGATGACGTGAATAACGCCGAAAAAGTTGTAATAGCGATGTCAGAACAAATGTTACTAGGAGTTGGCAGCCGTTACGGTAAAACCAGCTCAGAATACGAGATGGCGGGTGGTGCTAGACGAGGTAATACCAAGAAGAAGCGAAGCGTACTAGACAATTCCAAACCCACCAATTCTTTAGCAGCCGATTCTATGAAGCCTTCTTCTGCAAATGGATCTATGAATGGGGTGTCGGGTGCGATCGGGAGTTGAGTAAAATCCAATAGGGTTTAGTGTCAACTTAAGCTCAAACACTCAATTTAACTTGGTTTGAGATCCCCCAACCCCCTGAAAAAGGGGACACTAGTTTCCACCTTTTTAAGGCAAGGGTGTATACACAAGTCGAATTACCCCCCTTAATCCCCCCTTGTAAAGGCAGGGCTGTTTCATTCCCCAAAGAGCTTTAAAAATCAAGGGTTATAGCAAT
>NZ_JAVRCE010000028.1:0-94888 GCF_034530915.1 Nostoc sp. DedQUE09 | reverse complement strand
TTCCCTTTAACATGCACCCTTTTCCCTAAGAGTGCAAAAATATATTTTTGCAAGAAATCTAATATGTTTCCTCAATTTGATAGCTGAATTTTCCCTTTTAGCTACAAGTATCAGCTGAAGCTGAGGTCATCGTTCTTAAATCGCCTGTAAATGCGGCTGTGTATTCGTAAGGTGATGCACCATAGCAATTCATGGAATTTGTATAGGTGTTACGGGGAGTCCACCATGACGTTGCTTTCACAGTCAAATTTGCGCCATTCCATGACAGAGAATTGACAAGTAAAGAGTTAGTTTGGCCATTATCAAACTTTTTAGAAGAGAAAAATGTGGCATAATCAACCTGGCCATTAGCTGGATTAATCCGGGCTATAACTGCGGCTTGTGGCCCGCCTCCATAACCATAGCTAGGCAACCACCGACCACTGGCAAAACGCCTAAAATCATTACCTGTTTGACTGCCTGTGGAAGAGTAAACGCCATATAAAACATCACTTCCATTCCAATACAATCCGTAACCTGTACCATCGTCACCTGTTGTCTCGTAATCATTACGACACCATGCTTTTATCCCATTATTAAAGCGGATAGTTACAGGGTTTTTGTTATTAGAGAATTGCTGATAACCAATGTAAATTCTTGCTGTTCCATTAACTACTTTGGGGCCATTTTTAGCTGCGATTGTCGCTTCACTATCATTGCAACTGAATGTCACAGCTTCACCGATCGATGTATTTATGGTTTCGGCTAAAACTGGAGCAGTTTTTTGTGTAAGAACTAAATCACCTACTAAAATCACAGACACAGAAATGCCCGCAAAATACTTTTGTAATTTGCCAGAATAAATCATGTTATGAATCTGCCGAGACAAGGAACGGAAAACACCGTACCACTATAAACTCTAATCAGTATTTATACAAGTAAATGGTTTCAAAACACCACCCCGCAAGAGTCTCAGCATTCCAAAACATTAGACAAACCTACAAAATACCTGATCTAATATGCATGACGATGCATGATAGTAGCTGTATATAATTGTTGTTTATCAAAGACTATTGGTAAATATAAAAAATTGCAATAGGTTATGGTAAATCATAAACAATTGCAGTATTTTAGAAAATAATTTTAATTAGCAAACTAGCCTTTGATCGTGCCCTACATACCTAACAAGAAGATTTATTTACCTTTATGCAATGCTTTTATCCAGGCTGTATTAGGTAGTTTTAGGATTTTCATCTGATGCTTCTCCAGCAGCAGCTTTTAAGCGGCTCAATCTGCTTTTTCGAACCCGTTCACTATCGCGAACCCCACCCGCCATTTCATATTCGCTGCTATCTTTGCCATATTTAAAAGCAACCCCTCTTACCATCTTGTCTGTAAGATTACTTAGGGTTTTTTCCATCGCATCAATTTGAGTTTTGGAAGAATCAATTACAGTTAAAGCAGTGTTATAAGTATTAAGCATAGTTCTTAACTGCTCAATTGCTTGACTTAAGTTTTGCAAATTGCAATCATTATCAAAACTCATATTTGAATCAATTGCTTTTAGTCCAGCGGATCTCAACTCAGCTTTTTCGAGAACACGGGATGTACGTTTTTTACGAGACATCAATATATTCCTTAGAGAGGTTTCTAAAGCTACTTTGCCTTACTAAAGCTGTTTTTTGGTTCAGTAAAATTAGTGAAAAGTTATATTTGTTAAAAAAAAACAAACTAATATAAGTAATTTCTCTTAATTTTTAGTTTGTATCTGTTTTTCTTTGCAATTGCTTTAATCTCGATGAGAAACATTGCAATGTTGATGAGGAACATTGCAATGTTGATGAGGAACATTGTAATGTTGATGAGAAACATTGCAATGTTGATGAGGAACATTGCAATGTTGATGAAGAACATTGCAATGTTGATAAGGAACATTGTAATGTTGATGAGGAATATTGCAATGTTGATGAGGAATATTGCAATAGACTTCTGGGCATTTGTCGGGAAAAGGGTAAGGGGGAAGGGGGAAAGGTTCTGTATTGTCCCCTTCCCCTTTAACATGAACCCCTTTTTCCCCCTCTTGCAAAAAGCACTTTTGCAAGAGACTCCATGATCTGCGCTCACAAGGAACAATGAAAATGATCTTGGAACGATTTTGCGTTGTTTCAGCCTCTATTTTCAAGGCAGGTCTAATGTTTATGCGAATAATATCATGTCCGCCAAATTACCCATAATAAAAGAACCCCACCCCCAACCCCTCCCCGCTCTTCGGGAGGGGAGACAAAGCACAGCTTTGGCGGGGTGGGGTTCTTCGGATTTATAGCAAAGTGCTGAGTGCTGAGTGCTGAGTGCTGAACAAAAACCCAGTCGTTTCAGGCCTTTGAGCAATCAACACTGTCCTAACCTATGTGACTACGGCTATAATAAGCAATCAAGCGGACATGATATAACAACCGACATTAGCGGTTCCCATTCAGATGCGGTATAACATCATATCGCGTGGTGTAAGGCACGGCACTGCCCATTGGTGTTAACTTAAGCCGAAACTCTTTTAAAGCCTCGTTTCTAGCCTCTGGCTGGAAATGCTGCTCCTGGCGGCTCTGCTGCCAGCAAGAGAGGCGGAGCCTCAAAGATGAGCATTCCCAGTCTCCGACTGGGAACGAGGCCCAAATTGTGATTAATCGATACCAGAGATGCCTACAGCAACGCATACTTCATCTAATCGAAAATTGTTGTCAGTACTTTTTAAGTAGATGAAGTACAAAGTGCAAAACTTATACATCAGACATAAAAAGTTTCTGCCTCCTGCCTCTTTGTACTTCATGTAGAAAGAAACTTATGAGCGCAAGGCTTTTACTGGATCGATCTGGCTAGCCCGCACGGCGGGAAGCAAACTAGCTCCCACACCCACCAGTAGCGCTGAACCCACTGCCAACACTGCAATTTTGCTATCAAATTTATAGGGCAAGCTAAAGGTATCAGTAATTACAACAGTCAATCCATGCACTACTCCTAGAGCCGCTGTTCCACCTATTAAACTTAAAAGCATCGCCTCTAGAATAAATTGCAGCATGATTTCGCGTTGGGTTGCACCTATGGCCCGTCTTAAACCTATTTCAGCGGTTCGTTCATTTACCGAGGCAATCATAATATTCGCAATCCCAACACCGCCAACTAACAACGCGATCGCTCCTACTGCTGTTAGACCTTGAGAAGCCATCTCTAGAGTTTTCTGCTGCTGTATAATATCTGATACATTATTCCAAAATTTAAATTTGTACCCTGGAAATCTTTGTAACAGTAACTTCTCTGCTTGCTGGCCTAACTCTTCAATATCTTCAAGTGAATAAGGGCGCATTTGGATGCTCCCAATGTCGCGGCTACCAGTCAAAGCGTTGTAAATAGACATCGGCACATACAGTTGACCCGCCGGGGGTGCATTTTCATTTAAACTAGTTTCTACCACCCCGATGACAATATAGGGTCTGTCCCCAGCATAAATCAGCTGACCTACAGGTTCTTGCTTTTGAAAAAGTTGTTCTGCCAGCAATTGATCGATTACTATTACTGGGCGGTAGTTGGCAAAATCTTCAGAAGTGAAAAACCGTCCTGACACCAATGATTTCCCTGAAGTCAACAAAAAATCTTGGGAAACAGGTGACAAGGTTGGAGTAAATTCCTTATCCCGAAATATAGTTGGCGTAGAACCACCCCAATTAAAAGAACTGATCGCCTGCAAGCCCACCATTCGCTGTCGTAAGAATTCCATATCTTCCAACTTGAGTTGAGTGGCTTGACCACCAGAATCCCAATTTGGATAAACTGAAACTTGAGGCGCGCCTCGTTTTTTTAATTGTTGAGCGATCGCATCTCGGCTAATATTACCAACCTGAAGTGTAGCGCTGACAGCAGCCACACCCATAAATACCCCCAGAGTAGTCAGAGCAGAACGCAAGGGGTTTCTACCTAAAGAGTGAAAGGTAATATTTAATAAGTCAAAAGCTGAAAGAGCCATAATAGTCGCTTTGCTCTAGCTTGGGGATTGGGGATAAGAGGCAGGGGGGCGGAGGGGCGGAGGGGCAGGGGGGCGGAGGGGCGGAGGGGCAGGGGGGCAGAGGGGCAGAGGGGCAGAGGGGATAAACTTACTGCAACTTCTCCCCTGCTCCCTTGCTCCCCTGCTCCCTTGCTCCCCTGCTCCCCTGCTCCCCTGCTCCCCTGCTCCCCTGCCTTAACTGGCGTTCCTGGTTTGAGTTCCGACTCAACGGGCGGCAGTATAACCTGTTCGCCGGCATGCAAACCAGAGGTTACTTCTACGCCCATTAACCCCTCTAATCCCAGATTAATGGTGCGTTTTTGGGCTTGATTTTGGCTATCCAGAACCCATACAAAGGGGCGTGGTTGCGATCGCACAATTGCCTCTGTCTTCAAAACTACTACGTTCTGCCGTTGCTGCAACACAACCTCAACATTTACCCTGCTACCAGGGAGCAGTGTGCGAGTCGGGCTATCAAGCTCAACCGTTGCGGGTACTGTTGATTGCTCTGATTGTTTTGAACTGCTACCATCTTGTTTTTGGGCTTCCGGGCTGAGTGCTTGAGGATACAAGCTTTGCACGCGTCCAGAGAATTTCTTGGCATTAGGCCCAATCGCATTAATGCGGGCAAGTTGGTTAACCCGAACTTGAGCAGCGTTGAGGGTAGAAAGCTGGAGTTTCACCAGGACTTTTCTAGGATCGCCCAAAGTGAGCAGATTGGTACGCAACTCGACCCCATCACCATTTTCTACACTCACACCCAAGACTACGCCATTCAATGGTGCAGTTACAATATTATCCTGGAGTTGCTGCTGAATAAGTTGGCGCTCCAATTGCAAAGTCTGAATTTTGAGGGCGGTTGTACGTGCCTCTGCTTGACTATCTCGCAGACTAGCGCGAGCAACGCGTACTGCATCTTCTTGCGTTTTGGCTTGTTCTTGGGCAATAGCTCCTTCTCGCACCAGAGGAGCAAGCCTCTGGAGTTGTCGTTCCTCGGCTGTTAATCGTTCTTGGTCTTCAATAATTTTCTGGCGACTACGTGCTAGGTTGATTTGCTCTTGCTGGATTTGCAACTGCTGATTGGTAAGAGCAATTTTTCGCTCAGGGTAGCGCAGAGTCAGCAGCACTTGACCAAGTTTTACCCTCTCACCAGGTTTTACCATGACTCGTTCGACTGCACCCTCTTTTGGGGACTTCAAGATTCGCTGTTCTCGTAACTCAACAGTACCGCTCTCATTGATTGTGGTTTCAACATTACCTCGCTCCACAGTTAACAAGCGTACTGCTACTGGTTCAGGAGGTTGGTTCAGAGCTAAGAAGTAGGTCAGCCAACCGCCAGCGCTAGCTAAAGCCAAAACTCCTGACCAGGCTAGCCATCGACTTGGGATATTAAATTTATCTTTTTCATATTTCCAGTTCATGACAACTCGATCCAGTGAGTTTGCAGTTGATTACAAGCGATCGCAAAGTAGATGGGCAGGGGGGCAGGAGGGAAGAGGGTTTTATTCTGGCGACATAATTAACGTTGGAGAATCTCCCAGACAGAGATCGAAGACGACGAGGCGACTGTTGTCCAAAACGCGGCGGAAATTTGAACTGAGATAATTTCGTAGACCAGAGTAATAATCAAGCCACCAGAAGGCCGGCCAGGCAATAATCATAAAACTTGCTCCTGCTTGACGCATTCGTTCAAGTTCTTGGATCGCCATCTCGTCATCCAGTGGCGCTCCCCAGTACTGACCCTCATGTTCTAAAAAGGGTAGAGCATCTAATTCCGCCAGAATCTCGCAGCCCCATTGATTTTCATCGACCAAAATCAAACGCTTCCCGGCGGGAATCACAAATGCAATTTCCCGCATCGCAATCTGTAGCCGCTCTGACCAACTCAAATTAAGTTCAGGTATCAGTTCAGATGTCAACTCACTACGGCGCATATTTATATACAACAGGCGCTCTGCTAGCCACTGACGATAAGATGCATCCTCTGCACGCGGTGACTGTAACAAATAAGCGATCGCATCAGTACGTTCTGCTACCACAGCCAGCGAACCTGTTCCCCCTGGAGAGTGGAAGCTAACCTGGGAATCCTGTTCGACGTGAAACCGCACTTGCGCTAACTCTTGAGCAATAAAGAAGATGTCGAATTGCGCCGCTATCCGCAAGTATAAGTTCAGGTCTAGCATATACTTAGAATGCGGGATGTCAAATGTGCCAACTACTGCAAGTGTATAAGCACGAAACATGACGGCTGAGGTACGCAAAATCCATTTTTGCCCATCAACAATTTGGTGAATGAACTCTAGCCCGTCGATTGCTCCTACTGGGAAGTTGTCGGAAAGTTCCGTCTTTGTTACATCCACTCGGACATTAGAAATGTCAATAAACCCAGCTTGGGCAACCGAGAAACCAACATTTGGATGGTTATCTAATGCTAAGACAGATTCACGGATGAAGCTGGGTAGCAAAATATCATCGTCCGACAAGATACTGAGATAAGGGCTAGAATTTAGCTCAACAGCCAGCTGCCAATTGCCAAAGATGCCAATATTGGTTTCGTTGCGGACATAAGTGATTCGTGGATCTGCGAATGAGCGGACAACCGCCTCTGTATCATCCTCAGAAGCATTATCCAATACAAGCACTTGGTAATCTCGATAGTCCTGTGCCAATGCACTCTCAAGGCTAGCTTTTAGTAATTCCGAGCGATTGTAAGTTGGGATTGCGATCGTAACTTTGCTTTCAGGTTGCATATCGTTTGGTAATAACGGCCAGGTAGTTCAAGCTAAAATCCGTAAATCAAAGACAACCAAGCGCTCATTTTCCAAAACACAACGAAACTTAGTACGCAAATAGCGAGCGAATTCAACATAGTAGTCAAGCCACCAGAAGGCAGGCCATCCAAATACGATGAAACTTGCGCCTGCACCGTGTAATCGCTCGAATTCTTGAATCGCGATCGCATCATTTGTTGGTGGGCCCCAATAGAGACGATTTTTTTCTAGAAAGGGGATTGACTGACTATTTTCAAGTAGTTGATGTTGCCCGAATTGATTCATATCAACTAAAATATATTCTTGTTCTCCAGGAATGAAGGGTTCTAATTCTTGCCCCAAATCGACCATGCTTTGCAGAGATTGATGATAAGAACCTTTCCAGTGTTCAAAAGCATCATCGATTTGAATGCCCTGGTCTTGTAAATACTCGCGTAAGACTGCCACTTCATTGTGATAGTGGTTAAGTCGCCATTTGTAACTACGCTTGCTAGTGCCATTGCTGGCATGAATGCGATACAAAGCTTGATATTCAGGAATGCGCTTGATGCTGCCAGAGAAGGGAGCAAGAATTGCTAGGTAAGAATCGGCATTGAATCGATAGCGGCTTTCCGGCAAGGGCAAAATCTTTTCTAAGTAGCTGCGCGACCAAGCATTACCACTGGTAGGGGAGAAAATATGACCTTCTATACCGCCTTTAATCTGGGCATCACGCAAATCTCCCTCTGACAAAGGATCTTCGGGAATTAACTTTCCTAACAGCTTGCCATGAACGTCAACGGCAGACAGAGGCCAATGTACCTTAACTACATTTGGATCGTGCAGCAGTTCAACTGCTTTTCCAATCGCACTAGGTAGTAAAACATCATCTGCATCCAAGAAGCAGATCGTTTTACCTTGGCTAATCTCAAACCCGGAATTGAATGCGGAGCCTTGACCGCCATTCTCCTTTAACAGAGGGATAATGCGTTCTCCATAATCAGCAACAATCTGCCGTGAATTATCTGTTGAGCCATCATCAACCACAATTACTTCTGTCGACTGATAATCTTGATTTAAAGCACTTTCAATCGCTTCAGGCAGAAAATGCCCGTAGTTGTAGTTATTGATGATAATACTGGCTAGAGGTTTTTGCATAAGCGTAGGTCAAATATAATCACACAGTCATTTCGCAACACACAGGGGAATTTTTGACGTAAATAGTCATAAAATTCAACGTAATAGTCCAGCCACCAAAAAGTGTGCCAAAGGAAAACGATCGCACTAGCACCTATTTGGTGCAGGCGATTAAATTCTCGGATAGCCGTCTCGTCGTCTGCTGGTTGCCCCCAATACTGCCCGTTGTGTTCCGTAAAGGGGATAGTCTGAAAACCCTTGATGATTTCGTTACCGTTCAGGATGTCCTCATCGACCAAAATAAATGATTCCTGCGGTGATATCAGAGTTTTGAGTTCTTCTCTAATTGCATGAAGCTGACCGATGCGATTTCGCTCCATGACAAAATCTAAATCTGCGGTTACACGAACCAGATTCCACTTTTTTTGAATGCGATCGATCTCGCTAGCAGCTTGTTGAAGATCCCATCTTTGGCAAAAATAGTCGAGTTCATCTAAATGGGGGGGATAAGGATGCCAAAAATGAATAATAGATTTCGGCTCAAACACAATTGGAATTTTGGCATTATATAAAGCCAAACTAGAATCAATCCAATCTAGATAAATAACATCTCCATCAAAAGGATTAACTTTGTCAAAAACACTCCGGCGATAAAGCTGACAATGAGCTTCTCCAGACAACTTTATCGTCCGGCGATCGCAACCTTTATCGAGTTGAAGATCGCCTGTCGGTGGCAAGATTTCCCATTTGACTCCGTTGGCTGTTTGTACTGGCTGAACCTCACCCAAGCCTGGATCCCAGTGAATTTTTGTCTCTCCTAAAGGCCCTTCAATAATGCGTGGGATTGCCACATCTGCGGAATGTTCTTCACAGGCAGCGATCAAATAGGATAACCAGTCCTTCTCAACCAGAACATCATTCTCGATAAAACACACAAAATCATCTTTGGCTTCTTGAATCACCAAGTTTTTTGCTTGGTTAGGCATTAGGTAATCATTCGCGTGAATGATCTTGACATTGCTACGCCCTTGTAGCACCTCTTCGATTTGCTGCCAATATACCTTTGGGGTGTTGCCATCCACCACAATCAGGTTAAAAGGGATACAGGTGTAATCAAAAATTCGCTGCAAACATTCAGCAGCCAGAGAAAACTGTTCGCGAGGAGAAAAGCCGATAGTTACTGTTGAGGTCATAATATCTCCTAAACTGAATGGCAGTTAGTTCATTGCCGCCTCTAGCAGAGACGAAAGAACTTTATCTGAGTCAAAATATTCCTCTGCTAACCTCCGTGCTGCATACTGATGTCGCTCATAGTCAGCGTTGATGGCTTCTACACCTTTGACTACCTCCTGTTGGTCGCAAAAAGTTAAAATCCCTTCTCCGATGGGCAACCAATCGCTTAAACCTGTGTCTTGTACTAGAATTGGCTTACCGGAGGCGAGGTAACAAACGCTGCGATCGCTAAACCAGCCGCCTTTGGTAGCAACATAACCCTGTTTTGCGACTCCAAACTCAGCGCGGGATGCTTGGACGAATTTCTGGTAAGATTCTGGTGTAAAGGATGCCAGCCATCCGGGAATTACCTCCCAGCCCGACTGCGATAGTTCATTAGGAAAGCCGCCGCTTAAGGCAATCCGAAACTGCTGTTTGGTAAGTTGTGGTATATCAATAAACTTTAAAAACTCTTTATCCTTGTTACCGTAAGTGACTCCTTCGTAGACCACCTCGCGATAACTTTGCCACTGCATAATCGAACTGAAGTGGGTGGAGTTATCGTTTTGAGTCACTGGCCAGTAAGGCAGTGCTACAAGAGGTAATGTCTTGAGCCAATGCTTACCGTTTGTGGGGATACGACAGTCTTGGGCATCAATGCGTTGTCCAATCGTGAACAAGCGATCGCAATGTTCAATTGTCTGTACTAATTCTCCATGACCGCAAGCAATATTAATCTGAGTGAAACCGGGATCGGCATCAATATAAATGCGGCGCTGCGGCAATCCATATTCCTCTCTCCAGAGAGAAACTGGCGAACCACGGACAATCATCAAATCAGCTTGGGAGCAGATGTCTTTAAACTCGTCAACCTGCATCCCGACAGAGCGATCGCCTGCGCGGTAGATCCATTTGTTTGCAAAGCCCAGCGGTTCCAGGCAGTTTCTTACATAATTGGTGGGATAGTCTAACTCGGTTGTAAATTCCTCAGTTTGCCAGTTATAAACCCACGACTCTAAACCGCATTCTTCCAAATAGAAAATATCATGCCCAAGGGCACGCAGACCCAGAAGGTATTGTAGGTCAGACCAAGCGTTGCCGCCTATGGGAAATCGACCGATAGCACTAGCAAAAATTATAATCATCCGACTTCAACTTTTTCTAACTCGTTTTGAACTGTAAATTCCAGTTCGCGCTGGAGATTGAATACGACAAAATAATTGTTTTCTAGGATGCAGTCGAACTTTGTCCTCAAGTAGTCGTAAAACTGGGAATAATGATCGAACCACCAAAAGGAAGACCAAGCGAAAACAATAAAGCTGGCTCTCAATTGGCGCAACCGCTCTAGTTCCTGAATAGCAGTGCTGTCATCCGCAGGTAAACCCCAGTATTTTCCTTCGTGTTCTAGAAAAGGTATAGTTCTCCACTGGGAAAAAGTCTCTTTACCAAGTTTGTTCTCATCAACGAGAATAAAGGTTTCTTCTTTGGGGATAATGGTTTCCAATTGTTTTACCGATTGTCTAACTTGCTTTAGCCAGCGTGCTTCAGAGCTTTTGCTATAAGCTTTGGCAAGTTTTGAACCAATAATAGGTAAGTATTCAGTGGCAATAATCAAATCACGCACCAAATCTTGTTGATGATTTTTTATCCTGTTGGCTAGTTCACCGTAGCAAAGTAAGCGATCGCGCCAACTCAAAGGCGCTCGATTGATGCCTGCCATATATTCAGCAAACATCCTCCAAGAAGGGAAAATCAGCTTTCCAGCCATTTTGGGGTCGAACCAGACAATAGCCTTATGAGGTTGGCGATAATCAAAGGCACGCGATCCCCGCTGACTGTGGTCTCGACTGTAGAAGAGATACTCAGGAATCTGATAAAATCTTCCATGAAGACTTAATTCCGCCAGTAAAGGCAAATCGTGAGCCGGATAATTTCCCAGCAAAGGAGTTTTGTTTAAAACATCTGCTCGAATTAGCCCTGATATCGGATTAGATGACTGGAAAATTTCCTCGCTAATAAACTCTCGAAATCTTTTGGAGGGAATTGTTGAATTGATCTCTGCGTTAGATTTTAACTGTTTGAAAGGTTTTCCTTGAGCATTAATAGTGATTGTTCTGGCATGACACAAGATGATTGTCGGTTCTCGATCGAGAACTTTGACGCATTCGGCTATAAAAGTAGGCGCACAGACATCATCGTGAGCGGCCCATTTGAAATATTCGCCAGTAGCCATTTGAAACACACGGTTAAAATTGTCGGCAGCTCCAAGGTTTTCTGAATTACGATAGTAACGAACTCGCCGATCTTGAGTTACATACGCCTGACAAATTGCTTCAGTGCAATCGGTCGAAGCGTTATCAGAGATGATTAATTCAAAATTTTCAAATGTTTGATTCAAGATAGAATCAATTGCCTCTTTAATAAAGTTTTCTCCGTTATAAACAGGAAGACCAATACTTACCTTTGGTGATTGAGTGTTCATTTTTGATTAATCTCTCATATTTATTTTAAATTTGTTAAATGTTTTGATTAGCTGATGATTTCTTCTTTATTGGCAGTCAGGGAAATGAAGATATATAAGGTATATTCGTGGTTAAAGCTGTCTCCAGTAGTCGAGGTAGCACCACTTTATAACTAAAGAATTGCTCGGCTAATTCCCTTGCTGCCTGACAGTGAGCCTGATAATTTCTATTGACGCGATCAATGCAATCTACCGCTTCTTCCAAAGATGAAAACGCCAACACACCTTGCCCCGTCGGTAGCCAATCGCTAAATCCAGTATCTTGTAAGATCGCGGGACGACCAGCGGCGAGATAACAAACACTGCGATCGCTAAACCAACCGCTACGGGTTTTGACATAAGCCTGTTTCGCCACGCTAAATTCTCCGCGTGAATTGATTAAATACGTTTGATAGGTTGATAAGTCTACGCTTACCGCTCCACCGTCTCGTATCAGCCATCCCTCTGTTAAAAATTGCGTTTGAATCTCCGAACTTGCCCCAGAAAGCGCCAGTTCCAAACGTTGTGCTGTATGGTTTGGCAGGTTCAGCAACCGCAAGAATTCTTCACTCTTTTGCCCGTAATACTCCCCTGCATAGGCGATCCCTCCATAAGCATTCCAGTTAGCAATTGTCGTGAAGGGAGCATCTGTAATACTTTCTACAATGGGTTGTTCGTTCACAGTCGCCCGTTTCTGCCAAATTTCAGGCACCACAGGCGGAACCGTAGGATGCCAATCAATTCCGCGCGTCGGAACCGTACAATCGGACTTACCAATATTGCCACCATAGCTAAAATACATCTGATATTCGTCCAAATCCTCGACTGCAAAGCGCCCGATCTGGGTAAAGAAAGGGTCTAGATCGATCAGAGTACGCCGATGACACAGACGAAACTCAGGCAACCAGCAAACCCCTCCAATATTCAGTAGCAGATCAGCCCCTTTTAGCATCTCCTTTAAGTCGTCCCAGGTTGCCCCCCAACTCTGGCCAGACTCGCGATTGACATAGCATATTGGGATTTGTAAATCGAATTTAGCCATCACGGCGTGAATAATCTCAAATCCTGGTAGTGGATCATCACTGTACTCCTGGCGCACGGGATTGTAACAGGATTGCGACCAGCCACTTTCTTCCAAATACAGCACATCATGCCCCAGCCGTGCCAACCCCAGCAGATAGTGAAAGAAGACAAAGAGCATTCCTGCTACGGGATATCGAATCATATAGCCACAAACCACAATGCGTGCCATGCTTATAACCCTGCTCGCTCCATAAGACTGCCAATCACTTTCTCTGCGGCAAAGTACTCTGAGGCAATTTCGCGGGCTGCCCGACAATTGCCTTCGTAGTCGCTTTCGATCGCATCCACTGCCGCCAGAATATCTTCCATAGTGTTGAATGCAAATAATCCCTTACCCGTGGGCAAGAACTTGCTAAACCCTGTTTCTTGGGTAATTACAGGACGGCCTGCTGCTAAATAGCAGGCAGAGCGATCACTAAACCAGCCACTATGCAATCGCGTGTATTGATCCTTAGCTACGGTGAATTCTCCGCGCGATCGCTGGATATAATTGCGGTAAGAATTCAGATTTTGGGAGAGTTCCATCGAGTCTACCTGGCTCCAACCGTGTTTTTGCAGCAGGTGTCGGACATCCTGACTGATATCAGCCGCCGCAATCTCAAATTGCACTGAGCGCTGGTGCGGCAGATCGATAAATTTTTCAAACTCGCGTGCCTTGCGCCAGTAATAGGTTTCACCCTGATAGGTAATATCTTTACCTCCCTTGTTATCCCAAGTGGTAATGGTGTTGTAAGCGATGCCAGGCGTGTTATCTGAGGTATGCCACAAATCTGTTGCGATCGGTTGACGAGTCGGCAACCACTCAAAGCGGGAAGTTGGGACTCCACAATCAGGCGCGCCCAGATTTTCTCCAAAGCTAAAGTGTGTATCATGGGCTTCCAGATCGGTAATTAAGGTTTTGTCTCCCTGAACAACCCGAATCTGAGAGCCAACTGGATCGGACTCAACATAGATGCGGCGACGACAAGCTAAATGTTCTTCACGGATTTCTTGAGCGCCAGTTACATTCAAGAATGCATCTGCTTCCTTATATAGGTTGAGGATTTGAGCTTCGCTCATCCCATAACACTCGCCCCCTGGATAGTGGCCACGAAATGCCCAACGCTCTTTAAAGCCATAGTCCTCCAAAATTGGTGCGACTCGCTTAATGTTCTCGCTAGCGTCTGGAGATAAATCGTTGATTAAGGGATTGTAAACCCAGCGTCCTGAATCTTCGATGTAGTAGGGATCGTAGCCGAGTTGACGCAACCCAAGCATATAGTGGAGAAATTGATAAGTTACTCCTGCTAGGGGATACCAAAACAAAATCCCGAAGACAATAATTTTTCCCTTAGTGGGGGATTCACAATTCATGCTTGCTACCTCCTGCCTCTAACTGGCGAACAATCCGGGCAGGATTGCCAGCCACAACGCTATACGGTGGAACATCCTCGCTAACAACAGATCGGGCACCAACGATCGCCCCTTCACCGATTGTCACTCCCGGCAAAATACAGGCATCAAATCCAATCCAGACGTTATCTTGAATCCAAATTGGTTGGGCTGGGACATCGGCGCTAAAGGATTGAGAAGGTTGACACGATGCTTGTTCTAAAATTTTTCGTCGCTTGCCAATGTCGAATGGTAAACGGTAGGTATCCATTATGACAACTTGCCAGGAGATCAAAGCATAATTGCCAATCTTCAGTTCGGCATCGCAGACGATGCGGGCACCGTGAATCAATGCATATTCCCCTACCTTTACCTGAGCGCGGGAACCTATGTCAAACATAGTATCTTTATATACAGCAGATCCTTTACCCAATCGTAGCCCTACTGCCAATTGGCTGTGGTAAAGTTTAAAGCTAAGGCTAGTCTCAATATAAGTGTCGTCTCCTAAAACAACATTGTCGGGAATCGTTCCCGGATACCAGTCCCACGGCAATGTTCGTGTGGCTTCCATTAGGCTTCTACCTCCCCAATCACCTGGGCTGGATTGCCCATCACCCTACTACGTGGTGGTATATTCCGTGTCACCAATGCCCCAGCCTCAATCCAAGCTCCCGCACCAATGCGAACTCCTTTAAGGATCGTGACATTGGGACCAACCCAAACATCATCTTCAATGATCACCGGCTGGCACATCACAGGAGGGCGGAGCCGTCCTTTTCCTAGAGGAGAGCAGGCGATCGCATCTGCAATTCTTTCTGCTGGTGCGATCGGATGAAAGTCAGTGTCAGCGATCGTGGTATTCCATCCCAAAACCACATAGTTGCCGATGCAAATTTCCTGTTCGCAAAGCAGAATGACACTAGTCAAATAGCAATAATTTCCAATCTCAACCCTAGCAGCTTTGCCCAGCGCAAAATGTACATAATCTATCGTGCAGTTTTCTCCAACAAGCAGCGCGGGGTTGATGCGGCTCTGGAAGCGAGCAAAACAGCGCTCATCATGGTTGATAACACTGTTAAGTCCCACCTGGACATTGGATGGAAGAGCTATTGTCTGGCAGTCGGTTGGCTGGTTGGTTAAATCATTCACAATTTCAGGGGAGCGCTGCATGTTGTAATGCGAATCAAAATGGGTTGGTAAACGGTCTGTTAGGTTTTGGAAAATATGTATAATTTAGTAATACAATTAATCAGTATTTTGGTATTTTACTAAACGGATATTTTTGCAATTGCTGTATTTACCTTGAATTCTGACTTTTGCCTTGCGGTACTAGGCTGATGCTGGTTGAGTTGAGCCGAAGTGCAATTTATACAGCTTCTTGTAATAGCCACTTACCGCTAGCAACTCCTCGTGAGTTCCCATCTCTACTACTTTCCCCCGATCCAAAACTACGATTCGGTCAGCTCGTTGAATTGTCGAGAGGCGATGGGCAATGATAAACGTAGTCCGTCCTGCCATCAGTCGTTCTAAAGCTTCTAGCAGCAGAAACTCGGTTTGAGCATCTAGAGCGGAGGTGGGTTCATCCAGAATTAGCACTGGAGCATCCTTGAGCAGGGCACGGGCGATCGCTAATCGTTGCTTTTCTCCTCCTGAAAGTGTGGCTCCGCGCTCACCAATTACCGTGTCATAACCTTGAGGTAATCGTTGAATAAAGGTGTCAGCATTGGCAGCTTGGGCGGCTTTGGCGATCGCTTCACGGCTAGCATTAAAGCAGCCATAGGCAATGTTCTCAGCAATAGTTATCGGCAGCAAAAATGGTTCTTGCAGCACTAGGGCAATTTGCTCGCGCAGGCTTTTCAGTTGCACATCTCGTACATCCACCCCATCAAAGAGAACTCGTCCCTGCCAGGGATCAAAAAAACGAAGGATCAGGGAGACTAGGGTCGTTTTGCCAGCACCAGTTGCGCCTACTAGTGCGATCGTTTCTCCCGGTCGCGCTTCTAGGGTAATTTCTTGGAGGACGGGATAGTTCGGTTCGTAACCGAAGGTGACTTTCTCTAAACATACGTGTCCTCGTCTTCCCAGCGGACGAACTGGCAATGGTCTGGCAGTAGCAGCATCCTGCACCCCATCTTGAGCATCCAAAACCTCTAACACTCTTCGAGCACTAGCTGCTGCTGCCGCAAAACTGGACGACACATAAGCTAGAGTCGCCATCGGCACGTACAAGGAGGCGAGATAAGAGAGGAAAACTAGTAAAGAACCAATTGAGAGTGATCCATCTAAAACCTGGAAGCCACCGTAAGCCATGATTGCTGCTGTTCCAACTGCTGTTACCCCGCCCACCCCAACTTTGAATTGCATTTGGGCAAGGATAGAGCGCACATAAGCTTGGAGGGCTTTTTGAGACAGGTAGCGAAAGCGCTCATCTTCGTGTGCTTCACGTCCGAATGCTTGAATAATTGGTAATGCTGTCAGGGTCTGCTCGCTCAACGCCACGATCTCACCTTCAAATTGTTGATAATGATAGGTTCGTTCAGTCATGGGCTGGTTAAAAACCCAAATTAGTAACATTATTAAAGGAGCAATCATTAGCGAGAGCAGTGAAAGGAAGCGATTAATCTGCCACATCACGGCGAACATTGCGACCAAATTCACCACAGAAGTAAGCACGGGCAGAAAAACCCCCATCGCCAGATTCTGAATACACATGCTGTCGGTCATTACCCGCCTGACCAAATCGCCAGCACGCTGTTGGTTGTGGAATCTCAAAGAAAGATGCTGTAAGCGATCGAACAGTGCTGCTCCCAAGTCATAAACCATCTGGCTGCCAACACCAGCTCCAACATATTCTTGTATCAGCCGAACTCCCTCACCAGATAAAAATAGAACGATTGTGGCACCTGCTAACCAACCGAGCAACTGCATATTGGATTCACTACCAGGCAAGGTTTTGAGCCAAACAACGCTATTTGGCAGCGCTTGGTTGTTCAGGACGCAATCAACGATCAACTTCAAAGGCCAGGGCTTGAGTACATTCAGCCCGACATTAATCAGCATTAGCAGCATGACAAAGGTAAGTCCGCGCCAACGAACCAGGGCGTAACGTGCCAGTCGCAGCCACCACCATTTCATAGAACGACCTCCTGCGGCGGTTTGGAAAACTGCAAGGAGTGCAAACGCTGGTAGAAACCACCGACAGCTAGCAACTCTTGGTGCGTTCCCATCTCTACAACCTTTCCTTGTTCCAGAACCACAATCCGATCTGCTCGTTGAATCGTGGAAAGTCGATGGGCAATGATAAATGTAGTCCGGCCTGCGATCAGGCGATCTAAAGCTTCCAACAGTAAATTCTCAGTTTGGGCATCCAGGGCAGAAGTAGGTTCATCGAGAATCAGTACTGGCGCATCCTTGAGCAGGGCGCGGGCGATCGCTATTCGCTGTCTCTGTCCCCCAGACAGGAGTCCTCCTCTTTCGCCAATCAGGGTGTCATAACCTTGGGGCAACTGTTCAATAAAGTCGTCCGCCTTGGCCGCTTTGGCTGCTGCGACAATCTTCTCTAAACTTGCTTCTGGACTCCCGTAGGCAATATTCTGTGCTACCGAGAGGGGCAGCAAAAACGGTTCTTGCAACACCAGGGCAATTTGCTCGCGCAAGCTTGCCAGTTGTACATCTCGGACATCCACTCCATCAAAGAGGACTCGTCCCTGCCAGGGGTCAAAAAAGCGGGGAATCAGGGAAACCAGTGTACTCTTACCAGCACCTGTCGCTCCTACTAGTGCGATCGTTTCTCCGGGTCGCGCTTCCAGGGTAATTTCTTTGAGGACGGGATAGTTAGGTTCGTAACCGAAGGTGACTTTCTCTAAACATACGTGTCCGCGTTCTCGCGGTGGACGAACTGGCAATGGTCTAACATTAGGGGCATCTTGCACCCCATCTTGAGCATCTAAAACTTCTAAGACTCTATCTATATTGGCATCTACAGACTTCAGGCTCCCGTAAATGCCAAATAGACCCTTAAATGCTCCTTGTATAGATTGTAGATATGCTAGGAATACAAGCAGGCTACCGATACTCATAACCCCCAATAACACTTGCTGGCCGCCCACATACAGAACGATCGCAGTACCAATCGTTGTCACAATACCATTTGCCACACCGTAAACACTCTTGAGCAGAGTTTCGCGTTGTGAGAGAACAACTGCGTCTGCGGCTAAATGCTCAAACTGCCGGGTATTGTAACTCTCTCTACCAAATGCCTGAATCATGGGAATTGCTGTGACTGTTTGGTGGACAAAGCTGGTGAGGCGGGACTGAGCTTCGCGGTTAAGTTTTGTCCGGCGCTTGAGTCGGGAACCAAAAACAAGGGCTGAACCGCCCATCACTGGTGCTACGAAAAGCGAAAGCAGCGTTAGTAAAGGACTCAGATTCCAGGCGACGATGCTAATAGTTGCTAGCGTCAGCAGGTACTGCACAGGTGAAATCAGCAAAGCACTGCTCAAGGTGTAAACGCAATAGGTATCGCCGGCTAGACGGCTGAGGGAATCACCGACAGTCCGTTGGCTATGGAACAGCAGTGAAAGGCGTTGCAAACGATAGAAGAGTTTCTGGGCCAGTTCGTAGACCATACTTTGCCCGGCAGCACTCCAGGCCCAGCTAAGGCTAGTTTCTAGGGTAGCGTTTAAAGCATAAAGTCCAAGGCTACAAACAGCGGCGACAATGACCAGCAGTGATGGTGTAAGCGCCAGGTTAAAAGTCCCCAGGAATGAGCGAACCAGCGGGGGGATGACTGCCTGTCCGAAAGCATAATCCACCAAGATTTTCATGGGCCAAGGTTGAAGTGTGGCGGTGGCTGAAGCGCCGGCCGTGAGACCGAGGATTGCGATTAAGGTGCGCCACTGGCGCAGCGGATATCGGAGCATCTGCCCGTATCGATGCATTATTGCTTTGATCTCTTGCCTCACTTACAGATTTACCTCCCGTCTGGCCATTTGCTTACTGGAGTACCAAGACGTTAGTCATGGCTGTAATACACTTTCTAAGACAGACTTGTTGCTGTTGGTTTGTATTGGCAGTAAGTACACTCTTTTGGCAAGAATCTCCAGTACCTGGTAGAGAATACGTCCTAACTGGAAGTTCTGATATAAGATGAAAGCGCTGTTGAGCATACCTACTGCAATTGTGACTGTTGCTACTTCTGGCATTCCCAGAACGATCGCCACAATTGTAAATAGACAATAGCCAACCATCGCCATAATGGCTAGCTGTGACATTCTCAGGGCACACCGCACCCGCAAAACTCTTTTGTTACCTCCATGATTTTCGGTACATACTTTCAGTTGAACTTTTGACCAAATTCCCTGGTAAATCTCTAGATCCCAGTCGCTCCAGCCTTGATCCATCGCAATGAAATACTTGCAAGGCACGAGTAAATCCATTACCTTTTGCAGCAGGTTCTCCTTCTCTATTCCTGTTTCTGTCCAATAGGACAACTCATAGGCGCGATCGCGCCAGGAAATATTTACTCTGCTGGCTGGCAAATCAAATTGAATTAAATCTGCTTGAGTTAGTGTTTGAGTCATTTTTTTTAATGCTTCTATTTTGATTTACAGATCGTCAACCTTTATCGGCTCGGCTTTCTTAAGTTCTTTGATTCGCCATTTGTAGCGCTCTATACTACGTACAATTGGCCCCAGGTAAATCAATAGCGCCACCAGCAACCGTGCCCTTCTTTTGAGAAAACGAGAGTCAATCCGCGCTTGTATAGCACCAGCTACACACCAGCTAAAAGAGATAAGGAACATTACTGCACCCAACCAGGGGCGATCGCCAGACAAAAGCGCAGAGACAAATAGGATCAAAGCTGCGACATTCCACTCCAGTGTCAGGGGGAGGTAAGAGATCAAAGAGGAGGAAGGCTCGTACAAGGTTTGAAACAGACCACGACCAAACACCCCAGAATAGATAACTGGTTGACCGATACGAAGAAATGTAGATAAATCTCCGTAGATTCTCCCTAACCAAGAGGGCTGTCCCAGAAGGTTAAAGCGGTAGGGATGCTGAAAATAAACGAGTGCTTCTGCCTTACCATAACCTTGCTGTTGTTTGAGATAGGCAGCTACTGTGTTACGGCGAAAGTGCCATACGATTGCTGTTGGACTAAAACCAATGGTGTAACCTCGATCTTGTAGTCGCCAGCAGATATCGACATCATCCCCAGCAGTACGAAATATCGGGTTGAAGCCGTTAATTTCTTGTAGAACGTCCCGACGAAAAGCCATGTTACAGCCAGCAATATGTTCTGCTACCTCATCACTCAAAAGTATGTGGGTAGGTACGCCAGGAGAGACGGCAACGCAGGCGGGAACAAGAGAGTCTTCTGGGGGAGATAAGTTTGGCCCGCCTACGGCAGCTAGTCCAGAGGAGAGAAACTTGGCAACCAGATAGGTAAGCCAGTCTGGATCTGCCATACAATCAGAATCTGTATAGGCCACAATTTCGCCAGTTGCGGCGGCCATACCGACGTTGCGGGCGACGCTTAATCCCTTGTTTTCTTGGTTAATTAGGCGTACATAGTCGTAACTCTGAGTAATTTCGAGAGTGCGATCGCTCGATCCATCATTAACTACAATGACTTCATAGTTGGGATAGTTGAGTTCTTTAAGAGAAGCTAGACAACTATCCATCGTGCGTTCAGCATTGTATGCGCATACGATTACTGAGACTTTGGGATAATCAGGTAGCGCTGGCGGTAAAGGCGCTGTGTAATACTGCTGAACTGTCTCGAAGGCGGGCTTTTTGAGCCGTTCGGCGTCAACTAGACCAAAAGCCCAATCCTGTATGGCATATCCGCCGGTAAACCATTCATCAGTCCAAGAAAATATTATTGTCCCGGCTGCTCCCATCTCAAAACTAGATGACAGCTTTTGAGAGAGAATTTCGGCTTGGGCTTGGGTTCCTTCACGCATTGAGTCAACCCCAAACTCACTTAGCACTAGAGGTTTATCCTCGGCTAGGTTATGGAGTCGTGAGAGGTAGCGACGAAAATCTGTTTCCCGATGCAAGTAAACGTTGAAGCATGAGAAATCAGTAAAGTCAATATTTAAATACTCTGTAGAGGGGTAATTGGCATAACTCACCAAACCTTCGGGATCGCTGTCTTTTGCTACTGCCATTAACTCTTTAATAAAAGCTCGAACTGGTTTTGCTCCATGCCATCGGACAATATCTGGAGGAATCTCATTACCTACCAAATAAGCAAAGGTAGCGGGATGATTCCGGCAAACTTGAACTCCTTGAACAATGCAGTTACGGATTTCTGCTTGTACAGCAGAAGAGTTAAGGAAGGCAATATGCTGAGACCAAGGTATACCAATTAACAGTCTTAGTCCATAAATTGCAGCTAGATCCAACAGCCAATCAGGTGGAACAGTATAGGTACGCAGACAGTTAGCCCCCATTTCTGCTATCATGGCGAAATCTTTTTCCACAACTGATTTTTCTGGAAAAGACTCACCGTGGCTACCGATGGAAAAAGGGCCGTAACTCACTCCTTTAAGAAAAAACTTTTTATCTCTAATAAAGAAAAACTTACCTTTTACTGTGACTACCTCGCTTTTTGCAAGTGGTTCAGCACAGAAGCCAGAAGGTGTTGAAGTCAAGTTTTGCAAATTACCCCCGACAATTCACTGCAAATTTATTTCATTACTGCTGAAACGCTAGCCAGTTTGCTCAAAAACAGAAACACACATATACTTAGCTCATTAATCCATTCGCAGCATATTTGGCGTTAGTACCACCACAATTGCTATCAATTAATAATTTAGTAATACTTAATACTGTGTCAGTAGTACGTTTGCGATCGCGTTTACGAAAATGTATGAATTAACGTATATTTTCAGTCCCGTTTTGTATCCAGTTAGTCAATCAAACTGAGCAACACCAGTTGCTCAGTCAGTTCAAAAATTTGCAGTTTAATACATACATTCAGGGTTAAATTTCAGCCAATGGACGAAATATTGCAAAAAATTTTATACTACATATACTCACTCTGAAAACAGTACTTTTAAAACTTGTTACTATAGCCGTAGTCACATAAGTTAGGACAGTGTTGATTGTTCAAAGGCTTGAAACGACCGGGTTTTTGTTCAGCACGGGCTAAACGCCCCGCTACCGCTACCGCTAACAGCACTCAGCACTCAGCACTCAGCACTTTGCACTTTGCACTTTGCACTTTGCACTCAGCACTTTGCTATACTATGCTTCATAAATCTGCTGTATGCTGTTTCTTATCAATATCTTAGGGGTGGGTAACAATAACGTTGCTAAAAGACTCTCTGGTATGGTGGAAGTTACTTTACAACCACTATTGAGGCAATCAACCAATAACTGGCTAGCAGTATAGTACTGCTTGAGTATTTCTTTCTGCTGGTCGCTAAAATGCCATTGATGACCAATGTTGCGACACCGAATTATCATCAACCTCAAATCATTAGTCCAAGTTTGACCGTTAGCATTCCACCATTCTTTTAATTTTTCTCTACCTTGGACTAGAGTTGGTAATTGTTCTTTGAGTTTTTGCAAAGAACTTTGTAACTCAGAATTACAGACAAGAGTTTGGCAATCGGGAAGAGCAAAGCTTAAAGCTAAAACTCGATCTAAAGTTGGCTCGTTAGATAGGGCAACGCTTAAGTAAAGGGCACACTGAAGAGCTATATCTAAAGCTAAATCAGGGGTAAGATTATTAGTAAGCCTGAGATCAATGCCAAGGGAAAAAGCCAGGTCATTAGTCAAGCTCAGATCGTCGAGAAGTTCTAGTGTTAGATAAAAGGCACGAATAGCGACTCTTTTATGAGTAGACTGAACTGAAAGAGACTTATGGTTAAGCCAGTTGAAGAAATTTTCTAATTGCTGATCAAAGGCAACAAGCCGATCGATCTGTTGCTTCATTAATTGCAACAGACAAGTGGGATTATCCAACATACCAGCGGTTAGTAAAAATATTTTGCGCCAACGTGGTTCTGTCAAATGGCTAACCAGATCGATTAATTTTTTTTCTAATATTTGTGGGTTGGGGCTAGTAACAATATTTTTAGCTGTTAAATACTCCTGAAAAGCTATATGTGAGAACGAGTAAATTCCCCGTGCCTGCTCTATCAGTAATCCATGTGTCTCAAGCAATCTCAGCACAGCTTCACTATTTAGTTGAACCATCTCAGGCTGAGTTTGAGCTATGTTTAAGTTGCAGAGGTAGTCTGTAATATATTGCTCTACAATACTCTGTGTAAAAAAGTAATGACCTTGTTTAAAGGTAATAGCAGCAATTTGACTCAGGAGTTCAAGCTTCTGAGCTAAAGATAAATGAAGATAAATTTCATCTCGTTTAATGCTCCTCACTTTATCCCAACGATTGAGCAAAATATCCAATCCTTGCTTGTAAAATTCGACCCTTCTAACTGGAAAGTCTGAACGGGCTTGAAACACACAACAAGCCAAATTCAGCAAAAGTGGCCTGACAGCTAGTTCTCGAATTTGTTGATTCTCCAACAACTGTAATTTTTGCACAAACTGACAAGCTAAGGCTTTTCCTTTTTCTATGGAATTCTTGCTAACGTTGACAAACCAATTTTGGACAAAAGCCTCAATCTGGGAGCAATCAAAATCAGCAATTTCAACATCGCAAAATTCCTCAAAGTGATACTGTTGATAACCAATGCGACATGTAATAATCAACTTATTTTTATAATAATTTTCAGCTAGGCTGCGAATTTTACTAATAATTTTGGCGTTATCTTCTTCTGGAATCTCATCTAAGCCATCCAGGAGAATTAATATTTTACCGTTAACTAATAATGTTTGAATTTCTTGATCTGAAGCACCACAGTTAGCAAGCTCTTGACTAAGATAGTTCAATAAACTGTAATTTCCGGTTTCTCTAGCATCCTCAGCAAAATTTTTCAAGCGAATAAAGATTGGTATCTGGTCTGATAGTAATTTGCCTTGATTGCATTGCATGGCAATATACTGTAAAAATGTGGTTTTACCAGATCCTGGTTTACCTAGTACCATTAATTTTGGATAGGTGATAACTGCTTGTATTGCAGAGGCTCGTTCTTGATAAAGTTGATTAAAATTAAAACAGTCGAATTCTTCTGTAATTAAGCCTTGTAGATCGAGGATATCTAACCATCTTCGACTTGTAATATTATTCAAAATATTAGTACTGACATATATTTCTTCTAGTTGAATTGGTTGATCGATATCTAACAACCGCGTAGTGGCACATTGAGATTTAATCTTATCACTTAGACGCGATCGCAGCATTTGCACTAAACTTTCGACATCCTGGCAGTCTTCCCATTCCTGGTTGTTTTCTATCAGTAGCTTCTGATTGGGTAGTTCAGCAATGTCTTGCCAATCTAAACCGAGTCGAAAGCATATCTCCATAAAGTTCTGACGCTCAATCGGTTTACCTGTAAAAAACTTCCAGATTGGTTGTCGAGTCTCAAGCCCTACCTCAGTAGCTAAATACTCTTGTGTCCATTCTCGGATTTTAAAAGCCCTTTTTGCTTTTTCAATACCTACAATAGATGCTTTCAACGAACGTCGTGCCATAGACCAGTTTTTGAATCTCCAGTTATTAATTAAAAGAAACTTTTAATCATTAATTATTGATTTATAATTATGTCACTTTAAAGTTTGAGTTTCATTAAGTTTTCTGATAATATCTAAACAAAAGGTTGTAATTAGCGTAACTAATGTAGTGCCATTTATATTCGTTAATATGATTAGTTTGATTACTGGCTTTTAAAATTAACTAATTTATTTAGGGTCTTTCTTCCCCCTTATGGCTTATATTTTACCTTTTTATTAAAAACAATGTCTTTTAGTATTTCGTTATTTTAAATACGTAATTTAATTAAAAGTAGGAAAGGTAGGAAAAGTAGGATAGATATACAAATTAAAGCAAACTCATCTCATATAACTTATACGTCAATTCATACATTCTCCTGAATGCGATCACAAACAGACTTATTGGACTCATAGCTTATCTACAATAACCTTGCTATTGGGTATCTCAAAAGGTTTCGCCAGTACTCAATGTAAACTTTCAGATTGCGATCGCCCAAGTTGATGAAGCCTTCAAAGGTTTTACTTTAAAAAGCTACGCTAATGCCATCTTTAACAGTGCTATCTGCGAAACTTTATACCAAAAGAGGGAAGCAAAAAACTCAAAAACCTCTCTCATATGCATCTCTGCGCTCTTAATGATACGTCTTTAAGGGGATACGGTATCAAATGGCAATGCTTGCGGCAGGCTACATCTACGCAGTCCAAATTTACAAATCGCATATTTTACCACAATCTAAACCAAATACAACAACTATGTGCCCCTCAATACTTTTCCGATAAACTCAACAATTTCTCTTTTAGTTTGGAGAAAAGTTATTGGACTTGGGTAAAGGTAAATTCAAACCCTTCCCCCTTTAACCGAAAAATATTGGTTTGTCCCTTTGAGTTACGTAATATCATTATGGGCGCAGCTATTCCTGGTGGTTTTAAACTCCGACTATTCACTGAAGATTTACACATATCCTTGATTTTAGTATTAACTAACTTTAGTTTAGCAGTGACTAATAATGGTTATATCAATGAAATAAAAAATACTTTAAATAGCTGATTGATTATACTTATTCCACTAATTTCATTCAAAGTTATACTACAATCTTTTGTAGTGACTTTTGCTGCTGTTAAAGCTTACAATAGTGAGCATTATCGTTACCCTTTTACAATTAGTGCGATAAGGCTATCTGATAGTATACTAGATTCAAAAGAGCGATCGCTAGATGTTATTAACTCAATAGCAACCGCTAAATCGGAGGGAAGATATTGCCTAAAAAGTTTGAGATAACTACATATTATATTAGAGATGCTTGCTCAAAGAATATGAATAAAATAATAATTTGCATAAACATGGGGATAAAAATTATATGATTGGAGTTGCGATCGCAGGTACTGGATTTGGTCAAAAAGTCCACATACCAGGATTCCAAGCACATCCTCGAACTGAGGTAGTTGCTGTTTATCACCGAGATATAAATAAAGCCAAAGCCATAGCAGAATCCTATAATATTCGTCACGCTTACGATTCACTTGCAGATATTGTGGCATTACCAGAAGTGCAAGCCGTCAGCATTTCGACACCGCCCTTTTTGCACTATGAAATGGCAAAAACCGTATTGCAGGCTGGAAAACATTTATTACTAGAAAAACCGACAACTTTAAATGCAGTTGAGGCGAAAGAACTTTATCAATTAGCTAAAGCAAAAAGCGTCATTGCAACTGTGGACTTTGAATTTCGCTTTGTACCAGCATGGCAATTGTTTGCAGAATTATTGTCAGAAAACTATGTGGGTGAGTTACGCCTAATTAAAATTGATTGGTTAGGTTCTTCTCGTGCTGATGTTTCGCGCCCTTGGAATTGGTATTCTGATAAAGAGAAAGGAGGCGGTGCATTGGGATCTTTAGGTTCTCACGCCTTCGATTATATTCACTGGTTATTCGGGCCAGTGCGTAGATTAAACGCCTATTTGAGTACTGCTATTCCTACACGAGTTGACCCGATTAGCGGGGAATCTAAAGCAGTGAATACAGATGACAACTGTATCTTAACCCTGGAATTAGCCAATGGTACACCTTGCCAACTTTCTATTAGTGCGGTTGTTCATGCAGCAAGAACCCATTGGGTAGAAGTATACGGCGATCGCGGTACATTAATTGTGGGTAGTGAAAATCAAAAAGATTATATACATGGTTTTCGTGTTTGGGCTTCCCAACCAGGTAAACCTTTGACGGAAATAGAAATACCAAATCGATTAATTTTTCCCAAAAATTATGCTGATGGGCGCATTTCAGCATTTATCCGCGTAGTAGACCAATGGGTGCAAGGAATTGACCGCAATCAGGAAATTACACCATCACTACGCGAAGGAATTTATTCTCAGTTGTTGATGGATTTATCTCATGAATCGCATCAAAAATCAAGTTGGTTAGACATACCCAGTTTGGAAGAATTTCTGAGTAACTAGAAAACAAATGAGCAAAACTCACCGCATTCGTATCCCGCCGGAAGTCAAAAAATATGTTTTTCAACGCGACCAATATCAATGCCGAAACTGCGGTAAAACTAATGTAGAAACTAACCTCAGCATTGATCATATCATTCCCCTTGCTCGTGGGGGTCAAAATGATATCAGCAATCTCCAAACTCTCTGTTTTACCTGTAATCAGCAGAAAACAGATAATATCGATCCACGTTTTCGGCGATATTTTCAGCTTTAGGTTACGATGGTATGAGCTATTAGTTTCTCTCTCATTTCTATGCCTCAAAATCAAAATAGCAATTCCCTAATATTTCTGAATATTAGAACTACCCTTTTTTACTTCTTGACTGTCATAGCTATTTTAGTAGTAGCCTTTCCCTGGCTATATGAGATTAAAACGAAAGCTGGGATCGACATATCACCTGGACGCCATGCAGGAACATTTTTTGAAAAACATACCCGTGGAATCTTCAAGTGTGAGTGGCTTTATCCCTACCATTGCGATCGCTCTCACCTGAAGTAAAGGAAGTTACTCCAGAATTCAGAATTCAGGAGTCAGAATTCAGGAGTAAAACAGGATGCATTACCTGGATTTGCGACAAATTGTTGTGTACTTGACTACTTTGAAATTCACTAGACTTCTTGCATAAGTCGAGAAAAGGGGAAGAGGTTCTGTATTGTTCCCTTCCCCTTTAACCTTTACCCTTTCCCGCCTCTTGCAAAAAGGAGTTTTTGCAAGAGGTCTAATAACTTTCAAACGACCTTATTGCTTATCTTACTTCTCCCAAAAATCGAGATTTGGGCGTTGTTAAATATCAACCCAAATCTCAACAGCGAGACACTTTGGACTTATCTCCAGACCCCACTTGACATTTTGGCGTAGGCGTAGCCCGCACTTCGGCTGCGCTCAGTGACCTTCGTAGACATCGCTTTAAGTTGTCACCAATAGTGAGTGTCCAGATACGATTAAGATTAAAACATCAACAGGTATCAAACATCATTTAAGCAAGGAGAATAAGATGGCTGACACAAATAATCTCACAGGTGTGAGAAATTCGGGTGTTGCGATCGCCGATCCCCTCATTGGTAGCACTGCTTCAAACACTTCTCAGATATTGGAAGTTACTGGTCAAGGAGAAGTCAGTGTTGTCACTACTTTAACTGAGGTGCAATTGGGGATTAGAGTACAGGCAAAAACTGCAACCGAAGTTCAAGAACAAGTTGCTCAACGTTCAACAGCGGTAGTTGATGCACTGCAAAAGCTTGGGGCGCAGGAACTTCAAACTACATCTATTCAACTAAATCCTGTCTATAGCTTTGAAAATGGTACTCAAACCCTAACCGGCTTTGAAGGCCTCAACACACTTCAGTTTGAGTTACCAACAAATCAAGCTGGGGCAGCAATTGACAAAGCTATCCAAGCAGGTGCAAATGTCATACAGAATATCAGCTTCACTGCCTCAGACGAAGTATTGCAGCAGGCACGTCTGCAAGTTCTCAGCGAAGCTGTTAAAGATGCCCAAGCTCAGGCGCAGGCTGTTTTTAGTACCTTGCAGTTAACCCCTGGACAGATTATTGACATTGATATTAACTCAGATGATAATCCTAGACCATCTCCCTTGGTGTCTAATCTAACAGCAGATAGGGTTTCGGCATCAGCTAGTACAACTCCTATAATTGGTGGTCCTCAGACGATAGAAGCTAGTGTTTCTCTAGATATCGGTTATTCTCCAAATTCAGCAGGGACTCTTGCCTCGGCTACTGATAGTCTTATCGGTGTGAGAAATTCGGGTCGTGCGATCGCTGATCCCCTTATTGGTAGCACTGCTTCAAACACTTCTCAGATATTGGAAGTTACTGGTCAAGGAGAAGTCAGTGTTGTCACTACTTTAACTGAGGTGCAATTGGGGATTAGAGTACAGGCAAAAACTGCAACCGAAGTTCAAGAACAAGTTGCTCAACGTTCAACAGCGGTAGTTGATGCACTGCAAAAGCTTGGGGCGCAGGAACTTCAAACTACATCTATTCAACTAAATCCTGTCTATAGCTTTGAAAATGGTACTCAAACCCTAACCGGCTTTGAAGGCCTCAACACACTTCAGTTTGAGTTACCAACAAATCAAGCTGGGGCAGCAATTGACAAAGCTATCCAAGCAGGTGCAAATGTCATACAGAATATCAGCTTCACTGCCTCAGACGAAGTATTGCAGCAGGCACGTCTGCAAGTTCTCAGCGAAGCTGTTAAAGATGCCCAAGCTCAGGCGCAGGCTGTTTTTAGTACCTTGCAGTTAACCCCCGGACAGATTATTGACATTGATATTAACTCAAATGACAATCTTAGACCATCTCCTTTGGTGTCTAATCTAACAGTAGATAGAACTTTTGCACTAGGTACTACAACTCCTATAATTGGTGGTCCTCAGACGATAAAAGCTAGTGTTTCTTTAGATATTGGTTATTCTCCAAATTCAGGAGTGATTCTCGATCTACCTCTTAATGGATTGCAGCAATATGCTTAATCAGGACTTATGCAAGTTTCACAAGCACGTGACGCGGTGTAGTCGCGCCACGTGCCATTCTCATCGGTGGTGTAGGTGCTAACTTTTTCCTTTTGGATTCCTTGGAACAACACCAAATTAAATGTGAGTCAATACCGTTCGGTTAAGGTTTTTTGATGAAAATTCTAGATCGCAAAGACGCGATTTATCGCCGTCTCTTGCCTTAACCGAAGAGTATTGCCATATCTTGTTATTTTTGGACATTTTTTTCCAGGCAAAATTGGATTTACAGTGATCGCTAATTGGACTGCTTATGAAGGAAACATGGATTTCTGAGCGCCGGGTGATTCAATTGCCTGGATTAACTATCGATCACCATATCTCAGCACCGAACGAGCTTGAATTCCCTGGATGCAACCATCATCTGCTTTGTCTTTTGTTGAGCGACCATAATCAACAAAAAATCACTCATATCGGCGAACAAAAATCGGAAAAGTCTCAAGCTAAAGGAGATTTCTGGATTTGTCCTGCGAAAATGTCGGGGCTTTGGGCATGGGAGAGTACCGATGAATCATTGATGTTTGTGATTGATCCATTGTTTTTGTCTCAAACGGCAGAAGAAGTCGGGGGGCTGAATGAAAACAAAGTTGAATTGCTCAGTACGGTTAATGCCCATGATCCACAGATTGAAGCGATCGCTCGTTTGTTTCAAGCAGAGTTTGACACGGGTGGAATCGGTGGCCATCTTTATGCCGAATCGCTGATACAGGTGTTGATTGTTCACTTGCTGCGACAATATTGTGCATTTTCACCAAGAATGCAGTCTGATGATGTAGGAGAGATGCCCAACAATCGACTCCAGCCAGTGTTGGACTACATCCACAGCTATTTAGATCGACCGTTACATCTGGCTGAACTGGCAGAAATTGTGGGCATGAGTCAATATTATTTTTGCCGATTATTTAAACAGTCAATGGGTGTAGCGCCCTATCAATATGTGCTGGGGCAACGAATGGAAAAAGCTAAAGAACTATTGCAACAAAGAAAATATGCGATCGCAGAAATTGCTCTGCTTGTTGGTTGTGCAGATCAAAGCCGCTTTACAAGACATTTTAAAAAATACGTCGGAGTTACACCCAGGATGTTTTTAAAGAAAAATTAGAATGGGTACATCTGGTTTGGGAAATTCTAAATTAGTCAGTACTCTTTTACTGATTGCTGTTACAGTAGTCTGTTCGCAATAAAACAATAAATTGCATTCCATCACTTCCTCGCTCAAATGATTGCTGATACTGGAATTCCAATTTTTGCCATACCCGTATCGCACGCTTGTTGAACGCTGCGATCGTCACCCGAAAAGCTTTTGGTTTAAATAAACTGTCTGCAAATTCCAATACAGCATTAGCATACTCAGCACCCTTTCTTTGTCCGGTCAAGTCAGGGCGAATTCCCATGCCAATATCCAACGCCTGATTATGGTAATTACCACCAGTGACCTGTCCATCTTGTCCAAATGAACAGTAAGCTACTAACTCGCTATTTTCATCCATAATGCTATAGAAGGTATTCTGGGGGTGAAGAATATATTGTAATAAATTAACTTCATCCTCTAAGTAGTTGTATAAATCATAGGGTGGCTTATATCGCCAACTTAGGATAGCGCGTGCGTTACTCTCGTCGATTAGGTGAAACGTAAACATTACTACTGTGCTGTTTGTACTACTTTTATACTCCCTTAGCCCTAACTTTACGCTTAGTAGAACTCTGCGATACGAATCCCGTAGGCATCGCAAGAATGATCTAAATCATGATTATATGTAGCAAGAAAAGTCTATCGTTTATCCAGCAGCACACTGTACCTTCATTTGTGGGATCTACGGCTGATGAACCCACAAATCAACGAAACCGATTAACTAAATTTATGAGAAGAATTAGTCGCATTTTGCTTTCTATTGTTCTGGTCAGCACTGCTGTAGTTTCCGTAGCAGTCGATTGGAACGCGACTCACCTCTTTAACTCTGAATGGCATCCCCATGCTAAATTTCATGATGCAGTGATGCTGTGGTTGCTCAGTGGCGTGAGTATTGTGGCGCTGTGGTTACTATGGCGACGAACAACTGAACCTGACATCGCTTATACCTTTGCCATGTTAGTACCTGTAATCTTCTGGTCGCCCTTTTTCTTTGTGACGCTAGTGGTTCCTGGAACCAGCTTGCAAGCCGATCTAAAAGAACCTCCACCAATCATAGGAGGCATTCCGATTTATCCTAACGTCGCCGTTGCAACAGTCAGCATTATTTTGGCGTTGATTGGCTATGGTTTGTACCGCGCTTCTAAATCGGAAGCGAGTAGTTTATGAACAGGCCGATGCTGATTTTAGGTTTAGCATTGCTAGTTAGTTTCCTGCCGAGTCAATCAGCCGTGGCTCATATCGGACATGGTAGCTTTCTGATGCAAAATCTGGCTCAGATGACCCTCTCTCCATCCTTAATGTTCAGTGGTATTGGCATCGCTTTGGTGGCTGGAGCCGGACACGCTCTTTCACCTGGACACGGAAAAACGATGGTAGCAGCATACCTCGTTGGTTCGCGGGGCACTCCTGGGCAAGCAGTTGTACTGGGGCTGGTGACAACGCTTACTCACACAATCAGCGTTTTTGCGCTGGGTATTTTAGCCTTATTATTATCTCAATATATTTTACCAGAGCAATTGTATCCATTTCTCAGTTTATTGAGCGGATTGATGGTCTGTAGTGTTGGTTTTTGGTTACTCGATCGCTATCTCAACCCCGCACCAGAACATCATCACACTCACAATGATTCTGAGCATCATCACCACACTCACAATGATCGCCATCATTCTGCAAATCAAGTTACATTACAGTCTCTTTTAACTTTGGGGATAGCTGGTGGTTTAGTTCCCTGTCCATCAGCGCTGGTATTATTGTTGAGTGCGATCGCACTTCACCAAACTGCATACGGTTTAATCTTGGTGTGTGCATTCAGCGTGGGATTAGCAGTTGTACTAGTAACCATTGGTTTAGTCATTATTTATGCTCACCAATGGCTAAAGCGTTTTTCATGGGTTCAACCATTGCAGCAGTATACACCGATAATTAGTGCGATCGCGGTGATTATCGTAGGAAGTGTACTGATGGCTTGTGCTGTAATTTAGGTGTTCAAAAGACAATACCAAAGGTATCAAACTCAGATATCGTGAATGCGGCGACCGCCTTGTTAATGCATCGACTTGCATTGTTAATGCGGCGGCCGCCTTGTTAATACATCTGCTTGCATTGTTAATGCGGCGGCCGCCTTGTTAATACATCGACTTGCATTGTTAATGCGGCGGCCGCCTTGTTAATACATCGACTTGCATTATGAATGCGACGGCCGCCTTGTTAATACATCGACTTGCATTATGAATGCATCGACTTGCAAAAATTAACACCTCCTCCCCAAAGTTCATTACCTAAAAGTTGGCGTGTTTTCTAATCGCGGCATAGTGTCTTGCTGTTGTATTCATCTCAATCACCAACTCTGTTCCTTGACCTAATTGAGAATTACACTTAAGTTTACCTTGATGCTTTTCAACGATAATTTGCCGACTAATTGATAGCCCTAGTCCTTGACTTTTGCTTACTGGCTTGGTTGTAAAAAACGGTTCAAATATATGTTTTTGGATATGGGGAAGTATACCTTTGCCATTATCAAAAATGCGAATGATAACTTTGTGTTTTTTACCTAATAGTTTGTCATTTAGCCAAGGTTCATTATTATTGACCAATGATAAATGGCTGCCAACAACTTCTGTATGAATCAAAATTTTTGGAGTAAAAGAATCATCATGCTTCATTTTCTCTTCTAAGGCATCAATGGCATTAGTTAAGATGTTCATGAATACCTGATTTAGTTCACCAGGATAACACTCAATTAAAGGTAATTCTCCAAAGGTTTTAATTACTTTAATCTCTGCTCGATCAGGTTTTTCTTTGAGACGATGTTGTAAAATCCTGAGAACACTATTAAATCCTTCATGCAAGTCAACCTTTTTCATTTGACCTTCGTCAGAGGTGGAAAAATTCCGCAAGGCGAAAATAATATCTTTAACGCGCTCAGAACCGGCTCGCATTGACCACAGTAATTTTAAAAAGTCTGTCTTCACGAAACCAAGGTCAAGGTGTTGCAAATGTAAGGCAATAACTGGGGTAGGCGTGGGATAGTAATATTGGTAAAGTTCAATAATTCTGATTAAATCTTCAGCGTATTTACTAGCAGGATGGAGATTGCCGGAGATAAAGCTAACAAGGTTGTTAATTTCGTTAGCCATATCCGCCAGCAGTTGACCGAGATTAGCCATTTTCTGGTTCTGCAATAACTGCTTTTAAGTATATTTGAGTTCATCAAGAGTAGTTTCTAGCTGCTCTGATTTTTCCTTAATTTGGTCTTCAGTAGACTGGCGTTGAGCAATTTCGGTTTGGAGTTGTTCAAATAGTTGGTATTGTTGAGTAGCGTAAGCGCAGCCCGCACTTCGGCTGCGCTCAGTGACCTTCGTAGACATCGCCTTATCCTGATTAATATCCTTGTGCGTTCCCACCATCCGCACTGGTTTACCGAATTTATCCCACTGAAATACTTTGCCACAAGTCAAAATCCACTTCCACTCCCCGGATTTAGTCAACATTCGCAATTCGACTTCAAACACAGGTATGCATTCTTGAAGATAATCGTGCAATACCTGGCGAATTTTTGGTAAATCCTGTGGATGTACAAGTTGTTCAAAGGATTTATAATCGTTGTCGATTTCGTCTACTTTATATCCCAGGATACTTTTCCACTGGGGATCGTAATAGGTTTTGTCAGTTACGAGATTCCAATCCCACAACCCCAAACCACTAGCGATTAATGCCATTTGTAAGGCGGCTTGTGAGCATTGGCAAGGATCTAAATTTTCTTGAGATAAGTCTTTTGGTTCTGGGAAATTCTGAGAATCTTGTACTGAAAGTGAAGCTTCCGATTCATGGGTAGCGGGTTCTTGGATATGCATAGCTGCTGGTACGATGAGGAAGATATTCTGTAGCTCTCTCTCTACGCTGTTTTAGCACCCTGACGATTCAGTTATGGACAAATCGCCTAGTTGGTTTATTAGGCTGTAACTTAAGTTAGGGATATATCAGCCTATATCATAAATTGGGATGGAATTTAGAAGAATGTAACCTCTGTTGCGATCGCAATAGCAATCTTTTAGAAAAAATCGCTACATTGTTGTGCATCTACATTCTAAGATATGTCTAAAAAAAGTAGTTCAAGTCACATACAATTACCTAAAAAACCCGAACAATTTGTAAAAAAAATTCTATGTACGTGCAGAAGCTAATCCAGCTTCATAGAGTCTTGGACATTCTGAAACAATTTTATCCCAAGAGTGCATTTATCGTTGATAGTTTAATTAAAATTGCACTGAAACTAGTTGAGCCAAAGCATCTAAAAAATTGGTTTACTAATTGCTGTTACTGTACCTCATAAACCTCAAATATGCTGTAAATTACAAAGTATATGGCTAATTAATTTAGAAGGTGATCGCAGTACTCCTGCGTGTGAATTATATCGGTTATATTTCCAACAATATCTCAAAAAAAGTGAGCATTTCAATAATACTCATGTTGAACGCTTGAAACAAGAAAATCAACAGTTGTCCGTCCTCTCTAGTTTAGATGAACTAACTTAATTAGTTAATCACTGCTACTTTGAAAGCTACCTGCAAATTGAGTGGCAAAATTTTGCTCGTCAAAACACTCTAATATCACTGATTTTTTGCGATATGAAGAATAATTCAGCTATTCTGAATTCCGAAGTCAGAATGAATCAGTGGGGAATTCAGACCCGCCACTGTTTTGTTTACCACTAAATATGCAGATTGAGTAGAGGTATTAAACCCCTTAATTCATCCACAGTCGCACAAAATTTATGTCTGTTTTCTGACTTCTGACGCCTTTATTCTGTTTTGCTAAAAATAGCAAACGATAAGACTTTTTTTGTCGATGAAACTTCTATTACTAGCTTGGGAATAATAAATCATGCATGAGATAAACTTGCAATTAATCTCAGCATATTAAGTGTGTTTACTATCGACAAATAAAGGAACAATTTGTTAATGAAAGTGAGTTCATTAGGGATTAAGCTAGGTTTTGCAGCTGTTAGCAGCAGTTGTCTTGCGGCAGTAGCGATCGCGATGAGTGGAGCAAGTGCAATTGCTGCTCAATTCATCACAATTCAAAGCACTGGTACATTATCAGGAACCATCGAACTTCCCAGAAATAATCCCAATTTCAATAACAGTATTACTCGTATTGATACGGATGACACTGGAACTTATTACCGGAACTTAGGTACTAATAATAATCCCAATTATGTTCCTGTATACCATTCAGACTATTTAAAGGTAGAAACACGCTCGGATGGAAGTCTGCATTACTTTGTTGACTTTAAAGGTATTCCGATTGTCTCGTTTAATGGTGTTCTGACATCGCCGGTGCTTTCTGGTGGTCAGTTGACTGCCTTCCTCTACCAGGGACAATTGCCAGGAACCACATTTCAAGGAGTAGTTCAGGATGAATTTAATCTCACAAAAGCTTTCTACACTGGTACTGTCACCGACCCAGACACCGGAAAGAAGTACCAAGGTACTTTTGAAGTGAGTGGATATGGAGAGCGATATAGTAATCCCAATGGGGATTTAACTCCCACGGTCTTTGATTTCAAGTCTGATATCCCAGGTTTCCCAGGCGTAACATCCTTGACCATAACTAACGCTAGCTTGGCAAATTTAAGAATCATAGTACCTATAAATGAAACTTCTATTCCAGAACCTGCTAGCCTTCTCGGAACTCTGATGGTAGCTAGTTTTGGTATCGTTCTGAAAAGAAGAAAAGACAGCGGGCTTAGGAAGACGTTTTAAAACTGAAAGACTGTTGTAAGAAAACTCACAAGGCACTGAATTGTAAATATCAGTGCCTTGTGAGCAAATAATCTCAGACAATAAGGACTAAAGTCCTTACTACAAACTTATTTATCTATCAATTTAAAATAAGCCGGACTTTTGCAAATCCGGCTGAGTTTAATTAATCATCTATACGCAGTAGCTTGCGGTAAAACGGTTGTGAAAAATCGGTTACGCGATAACGTTTATAGTTGTCCATAAGTTCAATTAAAAAATTAATAAACTCGAAACTAGCCATCATCAGTTCATAACTCAGGTCAGCATTGCCATCAAACTGAATTCGGCAACGGGTTAAGTCTGAGGGTAAAGTAGCAACATTCCAGGAGGCGACAAAAGGGACATGTTCGCTGGCTTCGATCTTGCGATGTCCCTCCAAGACCCCTTTTTGATAAAGACTGATGGCATAGGGTAAGAAATTACGCCTAGCACCCTGAACATAAGGTAAGTAAACACTGGCTTGTTGTTGAGTTGCAGGCTGGAGTTGCTCAATAGACATAGTTAAATATTCCTCAAGTTAGTTAGCAACTGGGGATATTAGTGGATGTTAGTAGTATTCCCCAAAGATGTGTCTAAAGCACATAGTAGAAATGGGGAATAGGGAATGGGACAAAGGAGAAATAAGCAATGCCCAATGCAATACTTCTCGGTTTTTGCACTTTTAACTCGGAATCTGGTTTGGGGAAAAGGTTACTGGGTTTGGGTTAAAGGTTTTTTCTTTTCCCTTTTCCCCAAAACCCGAGAAGTATTGATGCCCAATGCCCCATGCCCCATGCCCAATAAATGAAGTTACTACTAAGAAATATTAAAATTTCGGTTACAATGATGCTGCATTAACTGTTATCGAATCTGGGAACGACAACACTAAAAATGCCTACTGTAAAGTGGTGGATGCCGTTATAGCAGTTTTTCCCAACAAAAAGCTGCTGCTACCTTGCTATTACTTTACCCAAAGCGGAGTTCTCATTGGAGAAAGTCCGACTCTACAAGCTTCCTGCCCAAGTGGTTATCAAAGGAATCAAGCCTCTGTCTAAGAGTAGCAAACGTGGTTAATGCGAGGTAATTACGCACAGTGACGGTGACAACAAAGGTAGTCCCAGCGGCTTTTGGCTTAGGGATAGCGGGTATTGCAGTTTGCCCATTCCGATTAATATCGGGAAAAGTAGCTTAGGGATATTTGTCCGTAAAATTACTAACTGTAGACAAATAGTGGTTTTTGAATCAAGCAACCTAACCTATGCCAGCGAATTCCTGGCCCGAAGAAGATTCTTATCAAGAGCTTGATCCGCTCAACTCCTTGTTGTCTGACCTATCAGTAGATGAGGAGTCAGTGTTAGAGACAGATTCTATGTCTCTACCATCCCGGTTTCAAGGTCGTAGAGGCAAAGCAGCTCTAGTCTTGACTATCGTCTGGAGTGGCACGATCGCTCTACATTTAGTTTCTTGGGCTTCAATTTTTATTCTAGGACTAACCACCATTCTAGGATTTCATGCTTTGGTGGTGGTGTTTACTAAATCACGTCGCTATCCAAAAGAAATACAGGGAGATTTACCTTCTGTTTCTGTGTTAGTGGCTGCGAAAAATGAGGAAGCGGTAATTGCTAAATTAGTCAAAAATCTTTGTAATCTGGAATATCCAGGTGGGCAGTACGAAATTTGGATAATTGACGATCACAGCAGTGATAGCACGCCACGTTTATTAGCAGAACTCGAACAGAAACACGACCAGCTGAAAGTACTAAGGCGTTCAGCAGAAGCTACTGGTGGCAAATCGGGGGCGTTGAATCAGGTATTGCCGCTGACAAAGGGCGAAATTATAGCAGTATTTGACGCTGATGCCCAAGTAACACCAGACTTGCTGCAACAGGTAATACCTTTATTTCAAAGAGAAAACGTGGGGGCGGTGCAGGTGCGAAAAGCGATCGCCAACGCTAAAGCAAACTTTTGGACTAAGGGTCAAATGGCTGAAATGGCGCTTGATACCTGGTTTCAGCAACAACGGACTGCCCTTGGTGGCATTGGCGAACTGCGGGGCAATGGTCAATTTGTCCGGCGTTCAGCCTTGGAAAGCTGCGGTGGCTGGAATGAAGAAACCATTACCGATGATTTGGATTTGACAATCCGTTTACATTTGGATAAATGGGATATTGAGTGTGTTTTCCATCCGGCGGTGCAAGAAGAAGGAGTGACAAATGCAGTTTCACTCTGGCATCAGCGCAACCGTTGGGCAGAAGGCGGTTATCAGCGCTATTTAGATTATTGGGATTTAATTCTCAAAAACCGGATGGGAACGCGTAAAAGCTGGGATTTGCTGATTTTTATGCTGATTATGTATATCTTACCGACAGCAGCAGTCCCAGATTTATTAATGGCGATCGCTCGTCATCGTCCACCAATGTTAAGTCCGATCACAGGCTTATCCATTTCTATGTCAATGGTAGGGATGTTTACAGGTCTGAAGCGGGTACGTCAAGATCAAAAGTTCCCACTTTCTACATATCTTACGATGCTGGTGCAAACCCTGCGTGGCAGTTTATATATGTTGCACTGGTTAGTCGTCATGAGCAGTACTACTGCCCGGATGTCGGTAAGACCAAAGCGCCTGAAATGGGTGAAAACCTTGCATACAGGGAATGGGGAATAGCCCCTTTAGGGAATTAAAAATTTAAAATTCAAAATGCAAAATGCAAAATTACCAAAAATAATTTTGCATTTTTTATTCATCATCAACTTCTGCTTCTTCTACCCATTCTGGTGTAGTTATGGAATCAGAGAATTCTGGAAAATCATCTGCAAAACGGATAATTTGTCCATTGAAAAATTCTGCTACACGTTGAGCTGCGATCGCTACTTCGTCAGGTTCCCAATCAGGTGCGGGTGTTTGTTTTGGGGGTGGAGGCAAAGTTTGCATCCCGTTTCCATTTACCCCGTTTCTATTTGCCCCATTTCCATTTACGCCATTTCCATTTACACCATTGCCATTTCTTGCTGCCAACTCGCTTTTTTGTGGTGCTGGTGATGGATTAGTTGGCTGTGGTACTGGCGCTGGAGGCGAAATTTGCTGGTTGTAACTGGGAGTTGGTGGTTGCTGAACGCGAGTAGAATCTTTTGGCGGAGGATTTTTTTTAGCTGAGGTAGGAGTTGCAGAACTGACTTGTTCCAGATTTACCTGAACTTCACGTTGAAAAGTCTGCTGGAAAGCTGCTTTCATCATCGGGAGATCAGATTTAAGTGTTTCATACCATTTAGCCCCTTTAACAGCAATACGCGCTACAGTACCGTTAAACTCTATTAGCTGGCACATTTGTCCAAGTAAAGCTTGCCTGGAAGGCATCGGAAAATTAGCACGCACCTGTTGCCAAACCTGAGTTAAGTCATATTGTGCTTCCCCAACAACTTCTTCTCCAACAACTTCTGAAGTTTCTGGTTCAATGTTTGCAGGTGGCACAGGAACAGCAACAGGTTCTGGGGTTGGTGGTGAAACTGATTTAGCAGCAGAATTGTGATTTGTTTGCTGTTCAACAGGGGGAGATGAAGTGACGGGCTGATTTTGAGCAGCTGCTTGATGATTGGGAGATGCAGAATTATGATTTGTTTGCGGTTCAGCTAAAGGTACAGAAGAGACTGCGTGATTTTGGGCAACTACTGGAGGATAGCTTGGAGATACAGCAGGTGTATTAACTCGCGGCGCGACACTTGGGGCTTGTAGCTGAATATTCGTCGTCGCACTAGGCAACAATCCTAGTAATGTTACTTCCAACCACAAACGTGGCTGGGTGGTATTTTTAATTTGTACTTCAGCTTCTCGTAAGTGTTTCTGTCCCGCCAAAATCACGCTGATATCGAAGTATTGAGCAAACTCAATCAGCGCTGTCCAGGTTTGCTGAGTGCAAGCAACCAAATCGTGGCGGTTGGGTGCTGTTTTGGCAATCAGTAAATCGCGGTAAAAAGCAGCGAGATTTTGCAGAATAGTTAGGGGTTCTCGACCACGATCTAGGATGTAGTGAGTACAGTCTAGAACTGCTTCGGGTTTATCTTGAGCGATCGCATTTAAAAGCGCTAACAAGTCCTGTTCGCTTACCGTACCCACCAAATCCCAAACTCGCTCTGGTGTGACTTCACCCGCTAATAAACCCAATTGGTCGAGTAGACTTTCGGCATCCCGTAACCCTCCCTGAGAAAGTTGGGCTACTAGGGTGACAGCATCATCTGAAATATGAATGTTTTCTTTAAAGGCGATCGCACTTAAATGCTTCACCATCGCCTCTAACTGAATGCGTCTAAAATCAAACCTTTGACAGCGCGAAATAATCGTTGGTAACACCCTTTGCGGGTCTGTTGTCGCCAATACAAAAACTACGTGTCTAGGTGGTTCCTCTAATGTCTTTAGTAGCGCGTTGAATGCCTGGGTACTGAGCATGTGGCATTCGTCAATTACATAAACCTTGTAGCGACACTGCACAGGAGCAAACTGGGCTTTTTCAATCAACTCGCGGATATTATCGACACCAGTGTTACTGGCAGCATCGATTTCAATTACATCTAGGGCGTAGCCCTTAGCGATCCCCTGACAAACCTCACACACGCCGCAGGGTTCAGCCGTGGGCTTGTCACTTTTAAGGCAATTAAGGGATTTAGCCAAAATCCGGGCACTAGAAGTTTTCCCCGTACCTCTTGGCCCGGTGAATAAGTAGGCAGGGGCGATTTTAGATGTGCCGATCGCGTTCGTGAGGGTGGTAGCGATCGCCTCTTGGCCCACCAGTTCAGCAAAACTCTTGGGGCGATATTTGTGGTGCAGGGGTTCGTAAGACATGGAAAAATAGACTTCAATGCCTTTCAACGTGAATTAGTAGCACCGAGTCGAGTTTAGGATTCAATAATTTTAAACTCTCGTACCTGGCTTTATTTATCGATGTTGCCATAGCCCTTGCACTCAACTAATGCCTTAAATTTTGGCATTCAGGAAAGCAAGCAACCAAAGCTTATCCTCTACTATGATTTCAACATCAATGTATCGGAATTATAGCATATCATTTAGTACATTTGTTCTATTTAAGAAGACTGGGAAGCAGAGAAGAATAACTCTTGACAAATGGCTAATGACTAATGACAAATGACTATACGTTTTATTTACTGAACTAACGCCATAGTCCAGTGCGATCGCTACAATTTTATAGATAAAGTAAAACTCGATGGTGCAGCAGATGCTCAAGCGGCTATTTCAATGGCTCAAAAAGCTTTTTCAGAGCTTGTTTGGAGGAAAACAGACTACCTCAAAATCTAGGGGAAATGTGGAAAAAGAACCAGCACCCCCCTTGAGCGATACGGATCTGGAATTTCTCTTCAACGAACTGTTGCAAGGAGTACATCAAGCACGAGGGGAAGCATGGGCACAAAAGTGGCTGCATAATATCGAACATCGCATCACAACTCAAGAGTGGGTTGAGTGGTTAGGGCGCTTTGGCGACAGATTGCTAGCATCTCCGACACCGAATAATGAAATGGCCGCGCGGTTAGTGCAATTGGGTGAGTTAAAAGTCGGAGAAATTGGAGATGTTGCCTATAATATCGGGATGCAGTTGTTGACACGCAATGAAGGCGAACCAGTTTGGGAATATGAAGGGCCAGATGCTTTTAGCACTTCTTTGTCCTCTGAGGTAGCTGTCCCAGTATCGGAGTCAGCAGATGCGCCAGAGAACTTCCCAGAGGGAGAATACCAAACTGTCACCCTAGAACAGTTGTTTGTAATGTTACAGGAGGATGAAAATTTACGTCAGCAAATTGCTCAACAGCTTGCCGTTGAAACAGACGATCCACAAGTGCTTGTCCAGGCATTAATTAGTCAGTTATATCCTGACGGTCAATCGACTACAGAGCAAACTGAAAATTAACTGCTTGCCAGAGTCAAATTCAAGAGTTAAACCTGAGAATTGTAACGTTGTAATGCTATGCTCTTGAAGATTTGTATATTTTTTGCTAACCTGCTACGGAAGCGCTGTCCGAATCTAATGGATTTTTACGTAATTGATGATTTTTTTAACACAACGATGGCTACAATCTAGAAAAACAAAATCCAAGAGTGTGGCAGATGCTCAGGCGGATATCGCAGTCGCTTAAAAGGTTTATAAAGCGCCTCATTGCAAGTAAACAGAATAGTTCTCTCAAGGGTACGAGAGGACGCAATCTGGTGGGGGTACTACCAGAACTAACCAATGCGGATCTGGAACAATTGTTCATCCAATTGTTAGAAGGCGTGCATCAAGCACGAGGACGACAGTGGGCATTGAGGTATCTGCAACGGATCGAAAATCGCGTTCCGGCTGAACGTTGGATAGACTGGTTGGTGATGTTTGGTGAAAGCTTGCTAGCTTCACCTACACCAAATCCTCTTTTAGCAACACAGATGGTGCAATTGGGGGAACTTGGTGTTGGCAGAATTGGAGAAGTTGCTTATGACATTGGCATTCGGCTAATGCAAAACTTACCTACAGAAATAGAAGATTACCCTGACAATCAGGCACAAGATGATCTAGAAATCACTCCTGGGCAAGAACTGATCCGCGATTTGGGCGAACAGTTATGGGAGCATGATGAGCCAAATGTAATCGAAACTACTCCTGGGCAAGAACTAATCCGCGATTTGGGCGAGCAGTTATGGGAGTATGATGAGCCAGATGTAATAGAAACTACAACCGATGAAGAAATTATCCCAACTTCTCCTGGACAAGAGCTAATCCTTAGCTTTGGCGAACAATTATGGGAATATGATGAGCCAGATGTTGAACCAATAACGTCAACACCTCAAAATGCCTCTTTTGAAGAGAGATCGTCCGGAAACTTCGAGGAACTGGTATCGGAATATGAAAGGGAAGACGCCCAAACTACAATACCAGAAAATATCCCCCTGCCGGCAGCAGGAGATACAATCAGCTTGTTGACCCAACTTCGGTTCGACGAAGAAATTGTTCAAATTACTACACCAGCAAATCTTCTTTCCACGAGACAAAAGACTGAATTAGCAACGTCTCCCTCGGTGGAAACCTGGGATAACACTTTGACGAATTTAGAGCCAAATGTGGCTAATACTTTAGATGAGTTGTGGGTGAAGTTGGATCAAAGTACCAATTTAGTCCAGCAACTTGCTTCAGATTTAGCAGTTCAAAGCAGTAATTCTCCTGGTATTATTGAGCGGCATAACGATAATCCGATTACCCACGCTCAAGGGTGGTTTTACCAAGGTCTAAGCCAAGCGAAAACAGGCGATTTGCTAGGCGCGATCGCATCTTATGACCAAGCCATTGAAATGCAACCCGAATTTTCCGAATATTGGTTTAATCGAGGCTTAACGCTGTTCCATTTAGAACGTTTTGATGAAGCGATCGCATCTTATGAAACAGCCATACAACTGAAGCCAGACTTTTACAAAGCTTGGTACAACCGGGGTGGAACTCTCGGAGAATTAGGATACTTTGAAGAAGCGATCGCTTCTTTTGACAAAGCTATAGAAATCAAGCCAGACTATCAAGAAGCGTGGTCTAGCAAGGGTTTGGCACTGCTGAAATTAGGTTGGCTACCAGAAGCTATTGCTAGTTATGACCAAGCGCTACAACTCGAACCTGAAGACCAGGAAAACTGGTATCACCGAGGTATAGCCCTAGCTGTGAGCGAACAATTTGCCGAGGCGATTTTATCTTATGACAGAGCTATAGAAATTAACCCAGAATACCACGAAGTTTGGATAGACCGGGGTGTAGTGCTGTTTAATTTAGGCAGGTGGTCAGAAGCGATCGCCTCTTGGGACAAAGCACTTTCAGTTCAAGCCGACTTCTACTTAGCTTGGTACAACCGAGGTATAGCATTAGACAACTTAGGACGGAGACAAGAAGCGATCGCCTCCTATCGGCAAGCGATCGCCATTAAACCCGACTTCCACTTAGCTTGGTATAATCAGGCAATAGCACTGTTTCATTTAGAACAATTTGCCGAAGCGATCGTTTGTTATGACAACGCTTTGCAAATCAAACAAGATTATTGGGAAGCTTGGATTGGTCGGGGAACTGCGATCGGTCATTTAGTGAATTATGACGAATTACTGAATTTGTCGAGTAGTATCATCGCGGCAAATCCTGCCTTACAACAGGGCGGCTACGAAGGAAAATTAGCCAGTTATGAGGAAGGGTTAAAGCATCTGCGGACAGATACCCATCCAGAAGGTTGGGGTAGATTGCACTTTGCGATCGCTAATACTTACTATGAAGAAGGTAAAAAACATACTAATACGCGCGATTATTGGCGCAAAGCTGCATCTGAGTACCATCAGGCGCTGTTGACCCTGACATTAGAGTATTTTCCCCAGTTGCATTTAGAGGTTTTACAATCTCTAAGCAAAGTGTTGATGGGTTTGGGACAAACCACACAAGTTCAAGAATTGCTGCAACGTGGGACAGATTTATTGCGACAAGTACTAAGTGAAGAAACTCGCTCAGATGAAAGTAAAAAACAGCTAGCTTTAAAATTTGCCGGCTTCGATCAATTGGCAGTTGATTTAGCTGTAGAGTCGGGTGATTTAGTAGAAGCTTGGGAAATTGCCGAACAAGGCAAAAATGCTTGTTTAAACTGGCTGCTTTCTGGCTGGAATCATAATATTTACTCGCCTTATTATGGCGCAATTCAACAACTATTCAATCCCACAACAGCAATTATTTACTGGCATATTAGTCCAGTTGCCCTACATACTTTCATTCTCAAAGACCAAGCGCCATCACCGATTCTCCTGTTTACACCCATGCAAGATACTGGGGTAATACCTTTAGGAGAAGACGCTATCCGCCTCAATGAATTGCCTCTACCCGAAGCAGTACAACGCCTAATTGAATTTGAAACTTGGCTAGAAGATTGGCATCAACAATACCAAGAATATCGCAGCACAGCCCATGACAAAGAAAGTAAAAGCCAGCATTCTTGGCGAGTTGAGATGGAAGAGAAACTGTTGCAACTGTATGAAATCCTGAATATTTCCACAATTGCACAGGAACTCGAAGGCATCACCCAACTGGTCTTAATTCCTCACCGTGACTTGTACCGATTGCCCATTCATACACTTTTTCATCTTTCTTCGCCATCACCAGAAGAGTTACCCAATGTGGAATCAAATTTCAGCGTCACCTATCTACCTAGTGCCCAAATAGGTTTATCAATCAGAACTGAGGATATTTGGCAGTGGCAAAATAAGTTCTTGCTTAGTGTTGAACATCCTGAAAGTACAGGTTATCCCACACTTAAATTTGCCAAACTGGAATCTGAAATTGTTAGTCAGATGTTCAATAACATCCAACGAATTCCGGGAGCAGAAGCGACAAAAAATATTGTTGAAAATGCCTTATCTGATAATTATAACATCTTACATTTTACGGGTTATGCCACTAATAATTTGGTTGAACCCAAAAAGTCAGAATTAGCATTAGCAGGTGAAGATAGACTTACTCTAGATGAAATCTGCCAACAAAATCTTGCAAGTTACAACCTTATTACCCTCTCTGCTTGTGAAAATTTAAGTACTAGCAACCACACTATCACGAGTGAATATGTGAGTTTAGTCAGTGGTTTTGTGAGTCAGGGCGTACCTCATGTAGTGAGTACTCTCTGGAGTGTGGAATCTTCGGCTAGTGCTTTGGTAATGATCGAGTTTTACCGACGATTACAGCCTAATAAATCAGCAGTTATTGCTTTAGCGGAAGCCACACGATGGCTGAAAGAACTAACTGCCGGAGAACTGACAAAATGGTATGAAGATATTTTGAATAATCTGCATCCAGAGGAAGTAAGAATTCAAACTTATTTAGCGACGCAGCTATATAGAAATAGCAAAATGGCATCAGATAAAAATCTTTATAATCATCCTTATTACTGGGCAGCATTCACAATTACGGGTAAGCCGAATTAATATTTTCAAACTTAGTCAAATATAACAATCCTATTTAATTTCTCAACTTATTTGCGTAGGAGGCAATAGGCAATAGGCAAGAAGCCTTTTTGAGTTGTACTGAATCTTTTCAGAAATCAAATATGAGTCAAATAATTTTGGGTTTTATATTTGCGATATGGGGGGTTTATTATGCCAGATGTTCGGTTTGATAAATACTATCGTTATGAAGACTTAACGCGCATTCTGCAAAGTTATGCGAAGGAATTCCCCCAACTAGTACGCATAGAAAGCATTGGCAAAAGTTACGAAGGACGTGACATCTGGCTATTGACAGTTACCAACTTTGCCAGTGGCGCACATCAAGAAAAACCTGCCCTTTGGGTTGATGGGAACATCCACGCCACTGAACTAGCACCGTCAAGTGTTTGCCTATACCTCTTGCAAACATTAGTTACAGCTTACGGCACTCACCCAGAGTTTACCCGTTGTTTAGATACCCGCACCTTCTACATTTGCCCCCGTGTTAACCCTGATGGCGCGGAGTTGGCATTGGCTGACAAACCGAAATTTATTCGCTCCGGTACTCGTCCCTATCCCCATGATGAGGAAGGGAACGACGGGTTAGTGATGGAAGATATCGATGGCGATGGTCGGATTTTACTGATGCGAATCCCCGATGCTAATGGGGCTTGGAAAGTCTGTCCAACTGAACCACGGCTGCTGGTGCGACGCGAACCAACAGAAACAGGTGGTCAGTATTATCGCGTACTACCAGAAGGAAATATAGAAAATTATGACGGAGTTCAGATTCAGATTCAGCGTTCTAAGCAAGGACTAGATTTAAACCGGAATTTTCCGTTTTTGTGGCGGCAAGAATCTGAGCAATCGGGGTCTGGTTCTTATCCTACATCTGAAACAGAAGTGCGATCACTTGTTCAGTTTATCAGTACACATCCTAATATTACAGGAGCGATCGCTTTTCATACCTTTAGCGGTGTTCTCATCCGTCCCTACACCCACCTCAGCGATGATGAATTCCCCGTCAATGACCTCCGCACTTATCAACGCATTGGCGCTAAAGGTGCTGAACTTACTCAATACCCAGCTATCTCCGCCTTTCATGATTTCCGCTATGACCCCAAAGACGTAATTACAGGTACATTCGACGACTGGGCTTATGAATATCAAGGTTTATTTGCCTGGACAGTAGAAGTCTGGAGTCCGCAGCGTCAAGCTGGAATTAATGATTATAAATACATCGATTGGCAGCAAGAACACCCTGTAGAAGATGATCTAAAGTTGCTGCGTTGGAACGATGAAAAACTTGCAGGCAAAGGCTACGTAGATTGGTATCCCTTCCAGCATCCCCAACTCGGTCAGATTGAACTAGGCGGCTGGGATACCATGTACGCTTGGACAAATCCACCGCCTGAATTTTTAGAGAAAGAAATAGCCCTCTTCCCAGAATGGCTGGTTTGGCATCTGTTAATATCTCCGCGTTTAGAGATTTACGAAGCCAGTGTCCACAACTTGGGTGATGATACTTATCGGGTGCAATTGGTTGTGCATAACACAGGCTGGTTGCCCACTAATGTCACCCAAAAAGCCTTAGAAAAAAAGCTGGTGCGGGGCTGTATCTGTGAAATTGAACTGCCTTCTGGGGGAACTTTGGTAACGGGTAAGTCCCGTGAAGAGTTAGGTCAATTAGAAGGACGAACCTATAAACCTTCAACTCCCATTAGACGGCACAGCGATCCTACCAAGGATCGGGCAAAAGTTGAATGGGTGGTGCGTGCGCCTCAAGGTAGTACAGTTAAACTGCTAGCCCGCCATGAACGCGCTGGAGTTGCTCGCACTGAATTGACATTCCCATAATTTTGACATTTGAAATTGTCAAAAATTCCCTTAAAACGAAACTATGTGAACAGAGGTAAACTAGACCAAAACTTTCTTTCCTCCTGCCTCCTGCCTGGTTGTTGAGTTTCGACTACGCTCAACTGCCGCGTAATCGAAACACTACCTCCTGCCTTATCGCAACGATAAATTTTTACGCCGATTTACAGCTTTGTCTAAACCGATAATTACCGTTCGCCTAATTACACGCGACGAACTTCCGCAACTTTTGGCTTTATATAAGCATCTAAATCCTGTCGATGCACCTCTACCGACTGATGATGTTTTACAATCTATCTGGGATGGAATTTTACATGATCCCCGTTTGTATTACGTTGTAGCTGATGTTGATAACCAGCTAGTAGCAACATGTAATTTAACTATTGTTCCCAACTTGACGCGTGGCGCACGTCCATACGGCATTATTGAAAATGTTGTTACCCATCTCGATTATCGACAACAAGGATTTGGTACACAAGTGCTGCATTATGCCTTAGCTTTAGCATGGCAGCAACAGTGCTATAAAGTGATGCTTCTAAGTGGTTCAAAACACGAAGAGACGTTGCACTTCTATGAAAAAGCAGGATTCAAGCGTGGACTAAAAACAGGATTTGTTGCCCTACCTCCAGAGGAGTTGTGAGCAAAATTTATTATACAGATTAGCCAGCTTCCAAAAATTCTAGTTTATCTTTGGGTTCGCTTTTATAAAATAGTCTTTTGGAAAAAAATAATTCTTAGCCAAAAATCTTGGGGCAATCAGGCTCGAAAATTTTGATTGCGATCGCTAATTTTCAGTCTAGTATTTGAAAATTTACCATTCAGGACAACTATCTAAAGAGTGAAAGTTTTTTCTCAAAATCCAGCCCTGAGTTAGTTGTATAATTTCGATTAAAGAATAATACTACATCATATCGCCAAGAGACATTTTATTTATTAAATCTTGCTAAAGATCATGATACATTTAGTTTGACGGCATGAACCCTCCTCGGCAATTATAAAGAGATGGCTATTAAAAGCCAATTATTTTACTGCTTGACTGGAATTTTAAAACTGATAAAATCGCCTACCTGCATTAATTATCTTTATTGTTGCAACAGAAGAGATTACCACAGTATGCCTGCTTCTCTTTAGTGCGATCTGTGGTTCTTTAAAAAACAAACAAATAGGAATCCGATACTACATAATGTGGTAAACATTTGGATAAATGTTATGAGATATCAGAGCAGCTACTCATAATGTCCCACATTTGAACTTTCCAGAGTTAACGGGTTTCATTTTGGTTTCCATATCAAGGCGAACCAAATAATCATCTGGATATTTGTATTTACTTAACCTTGCATCCAGTATTTCCCAATAGTCAACCCAAGAAATTGAAAAGAGGATATTTCCATGTCTAGTTTGTCTCGTTGGTCATCAACAAAGGTTGCTTTGCTAGTTCTGGGAATGACAGCTGCTACAATAACTCCCATCGTAATTTCTGCCCCAGCTTCATCTCAAACTCCTGTTCCATCTGCGACACCATCACCAGCGACACCATCACCTACTTCAACAGTTAACTTGTCTGATGTTTCCTCAGATTATTGGGCGCGTCCCTTCATTCAAGCCCTAGCTGAGAATAACGTGATTAGTGGCTTTCCTGATGGTACTTATAGACCAAATCAGCCTGTGACTCGTGCTGAATTTGCTGCCTTGATTCAAAAAGCTTTCAGTAACCAAAACCGAGTTCGGCAATTAAGTGCGGGTGGATTTAGTGATGTTCCTGCTAACTACTGGGCAGCTGCTGCAATTCAAAACGCCTACGAGACTGGATTTTTGGCAGGCTATCCTGGGAACGTGTTTAGACCAAATCAAGAAATTCCTAGAGTGCAGGGGATCGTTGCTTTAAGTAGTGGCTTAGGTTTAACTGGTGGCGATACAAGTACTCTCACTAATTACTACAACGATGCCTCAGCTATCCCTGAGTATGCTGTTGGCAGTGTGGCAGCAGCGACAGTAGGTAATCTTGTTGTCAACTACCCGGATGTAAAACAACTCAATCCCCAACAGTCTTTGACTCGTGCTGAAGCAGCAGCACTTTTATATCAAGCTTTAGTTAGACAAGGACGGGTGCAACCCATTGCTAGCAATCTTCCAGCTAGTCAGTACATTGTAGCTGGAACTCCTACAAGTACCGATATTGTTTCTCTGGCAGCATCTAGTAGTTCTTTTACAACTCTAACTTCTTTATTAAAGACAGCCGGTCTATCAGATATTCTTCAACAGCCAGGCCCTTATACGGTCTTCGCTCCCACCAATGATGCATTTGCTGCTTTACCTGCTGCTACCTTAGAACAGTTACAGCAACCAGAGAACAGAGAAGCGTTAGTTAAGATTTTGAGATATCATGTGGTTCCCGGTGCGGTAACTTCTAGTCAACTCTCAGCAGGGGAATTGACAACAGATGAAGGAAGACCTGTAAATATTCAAATCGATTCCGCTAACAGTCAAGTTTCGGTGAATAATGCCAGAGTTCTCCAGGCGGACGTGAAAGCTAGCAATGGTGTTATCCATGCAATTAACCAAGTCCTAATTCCGCCTGATGTTAACATCAGTCAGTTAAATCAACCACCAACAGGAAACACAGATGGTACAACGCCTCCGGTTAGACCAGGTAGAACTACTCTTGGTGGGCCTAGCTACATCGGGGGTGGTGGTAACATTGGTTTGAGCGGTGGCGATACAGCTTTGGGCGACACCAACTTTTCAGCGTTCAGCAAAATTGGTCTGACACGCAATATCTCAGTCCGACCAGCAGTAATCTTTGGGGATGATACATTGTTTTTGGTTCCCTTGACTCTGGATTTTACTCCTCGTGCAACTGCTGAAGTGGGTCAACGAACCTTTGCTATAGCTCCTTATGTGGGTGCTGGCGTAGCCATAGAAGCTAATCTCGATACTGATTTTGGATTACTGCTAACTGGTGGTGTAGACATTCCTCTCGGTACTCGATTTACGTTAAATGGCGCTGTAAATGCTGCTTTTATGGATGAAACTGATGTAGGGCTACAATTAGGACTTGGCTACAACTTCTAAGTAAATAGAAGCAGAACACGCAATAAGGGCGCACAGTTAGTTGTGCGCTCTTGCCGTATTAAGCTCGCTTGATTGCTAAAGTAAGTCCATCGGCAATGGGGACAAGGGAGAGGGTGATGCGTTTGTCATGATGTAACTTCTCGTTCAGCGCGCGGATTGCTTGAGTGCTTTCATCTTGATTTTGCTCATCAGCTACTTGTCCAGACCATAAAACATTATCGATCGCAATCAATCCACCTGGACGCACTAATTGCAGCGATCGCTCATAATATCCATCATAATTTTCTTTATCAGCATCAATAAAGGCAAAATCAAAAGTTTCGGCTTGCCCAGTTGCCAATAGCCAATCTAAAGTTTCCAAAGCTGGTGCCAATCGTAGATCGATTTTATCGGCAACCCCAGCTTCTTGCCAATATCGTCGGGCGATCGCAGTAAATTCTTCACTCACATCACAAGCAATAATCTTCCCATCAGGCGGTAGTGCCAAAGCTACAGAAAGTGAGCTATAACCCGTAAATACTCCAACTTCTAGGGTTTTCTTCGCTCCAATTAACTGCACCAGAAGGCTCATAAATTGCCCTTGTTCTGGTGAAATCTGCATTCCACTCCGGGGATGATTGGCAGTTTCTTGGCGCAACTTTTCAAGAATTTCTGGTTCTCGCAGCGAAACGGATAAAAGATAATTGTAGAGTTGTTTATCAAGACCTATAGACTGTTTTGGCATGGTAGATGAGAGAATTGAGAGAATCTACAGTTATACTATCGCTGATAAGTGGAATCTCAGGAATAACATGGTGCGGTTAGTTTTGACAGCAATATTGTTGGTGTTAATAACAGCTTGTGGCAGTATTGGACTGTTACCAACTAGCGATTTAGTGCAAAAAGCGATCGCACTTGGGCTAGAACAGACTCAACAAAAACTTAGCCAACAGTTGGATCTAGATTTTCAAGGATTTGAAATCAAACGGCTATCAATTACCCAGGAACAACCACTGACGATTGAAAATTTACCAGCTTTTCACGTGCGGGGAACCTATGACTTGATTGTTAAGCTACCAAAACGGCGCTTGACGCAACCCAAAAAACCCTTTGATGTTTACCTGCAAATTCAGCAAGAAGGTAAAACTTGGCGATTGCTAATTCCAGAAAAAGGTAGTAAAAACACTCAATCAATTTGGCGCAGTTATCTCATCCAATAATGACGGGGAAACGTTATTACGCCAAGAATCGTTGTCTTTATCTTTTTTAATTTCGTTGAAAACTTCACAAAGAGCATTGAATCTTTTGCAATCATCTACTTGAAACTCTACAAAGCAGTATTCCATTCTTTCTCCCTTCTTTTATTATGTGCAACTAGAAAAACCATCACAAATATATTTGTATAATTTAAAACCACTAGCCATAATCGAGGTGATAGTTTCATTAAAGACAGGGTAAAATGTATATTAATTTTTTCATCAGTTCCATTATTGGAATTGTGGTTCCGGTGCTAGTGGCTTTTGGCTTACTGCAATGGTTGCACATACCTACAGGTAACTTTCTTGATTGGGTGATTGGTGGTGCTAGTTTTTGGTGGCTGTTGGTAATTGTTACCGTACCGTGGAATGTGCATTTTCAAGCCAAAGAAGTCTTAGCAGAAGCAGCACAATCAACTGAGAAAGGAATTCCAGTCGATGAGAAACAAGTGAAGTATGTCACAGTATTGGCAAAGCGATCGCTCTGGGTTGCTATTGCTTTACACTTATTCTCAGCTGTTGGTCTTTATACCCTTGCTGTCACTGGTATTAGTACAGTTGGATATATAAGTTCTGGGGCGGCTTTGTTATTAACAATTCTGCGTCCAGCAATTCGCGCTTATGAGTATTTATATGCGCGGTTAGCGATGATTCGCCAAGAATGGAAGTATCCGCGCGAAGATATTTTTGAACTGCGCGATCGCTTCTCTATATTGGAACAAAAAATCCAGTCATTGGAAGATCAACTCAATCCTGAACAACCCTATTCTTTATCTGCAACACAACAACGTTTTGCCGAAGAAACTCGCAGAGATTTAGCCCGAATTGCAGCTAATTTAGAAGAATTACGGGCGACAAATCAAACAGAACATGAGCGTTTGGGAAGAGAAGCCAGAAATGCGATCGCGCAACTTTCTACTGACGGGCAATTTCTGGATCATGTCCGCGAAATTATTCGATTTTTTAAGACAGCTTAATTATTGCTTTAATAACTGACTAAATTTAAGTTTTGGATTGTGATAGTAAATATTCATTGTCCAAAATTTAAAAAACTTATTCAAAACTACAAACTTTAATTGATTTACGTCTAACGACTTAGTGAGTATGCCTTCATTTCTACTAATTTAAAATCCACTATTGAGGCTCATAGTATACCTCATTAGAATAGGAGAGGCTATAGTGAAGTTGACATAACATCAGGAGTACTCACAGTGAATCAGATACAACTGACTTTAACTATTGGTTACTTATTAATGACCTGCTATTTTTTAACTAATTGGTTAATATTTTCCCTACGTCATCCTGCTTCTAACCCGGAAGATAAATTTTTCTCGGTTGTGATGTTTGTGGTAACAACTATCTTCTGGCCTGTGATGATTCCGATGTCTTGTTTAGAAATGGTTCAACAAAAGCGAATAGACTTTAGTAAAATGATTCCTGTTCTCTTAGCAATATTTGTATTTAGTATTTCATATTATTTAACCGAATAATTAATAATTCCTCCTCGTAAATTGCATAGATATTAAAGAGAAACCGGAGGTTTGACTTGTTACCCTCCGGCTTCTTTGTGTACAACTACCTTAACTTTTTAGGCAGTCTATTTATTGCATTTGGAATTTTCTAACGGCGTCTGCTACCAAAACCAGTTGAGCGGCGGGGTGCTGAACTACGCCCACTACCAAAACCACTACCAGAATTGCGTCTGGGTGACGTGGCTCTACCAGAGGGCTGCAACGTACTACCACCAAAACCAGAACCAGAAGGACGGTTATTACCTGTAGTGCTACGCGGTACATTGCGTACATTTGAATTTCCAGGATATGACCTTCTAATTGTCCCTGTATTACGGAATGCCGTGCGATTTCTCACGGCTGCTGGTTGCGTATTGTATCGAGTTTGGTAATTTTGAACTGCTTGGCCATAGCTTGTGCCATATCCACCAAAGCCACTTAATCCTTGTCCTGGGTAATAGGCAGGGGGTACATAATACTGGGGCCTAAACAACAGACTACCAATCGCCTGACCTGCCACAGCACCAGCCACAGACCCAGCAAATGGTGCCCAGAAGCTATTTTCTCGACGGACTACAACCGTCTCTTGCTGTCCGGTTTGGGGATTGGTTCTATTCTCGGTAACGTTGTGGACGTAATCTATTTTAAAGTCTTCCGTTAGATATAAAATCGGTTGTCCTTTTTCTACCTTCAGATAGGTTTTCTTACCTTGCTTGATTTCATCATCAGTTAACCGTGCCATTTGCAAATTTTCGGTTGCAAAGGTTGGGGGATTATTGTTAAGTAAAAACAGGCTATACTCACCAGTTGCATCGTCATAAGTAGCTTGTTGTATTTTATACTCACCATCACTCAGCTTTGTGTTAGTAGAGGTTTGGCTAACGTTCTTAGCAGGAGGAGTAGTTTCGTTTCCTCCACCACAAGCGACAGTTGTGACACACAAACTCAGAGCTAAAAAAACGGCTGTAAATTTACGTACTATGGTCATGATCATTGGATTATTGTCCTATCTCTGAGCTTAACAATTTATCGATACGAGTAGTAAGTACGGACTACCCAACAAATTACAAAGGAATCAATTCTGGATAATATTGCAACAGTTGATCGCTAGTGAGTTCATCGCCCAGCTGTGCTGGAGAGAAATGCACTTGAATTGCCTTTAATCTATGTTTATAATGCAAATTTATCAATGCTTTCAATCCTTCCTTGAGCGCCTGAACGTTAGAAAGATCGGTTTCCAAATCCGGTACTTCTCCTTCATAAGCTACTGTAATCATCACAATGACGTTGCGGGTTACAGGTATAGATAAAGGTTCATTCAATCCAGAGTTAGAACTGTAATCTGGTTCGCTGAGATATCTTTCGGCAGAGTCAGTAAATAATTCATTCACATAATCCCCTGCCTCGCCTTCATTAAAAAATACGTCACCTTCGTTGGCAGCAGAAAGCCAATATTCATCGTATTGCAGCAGGGTTTGGCTGATTTCTACCAATCCTTCTCCCAAAACTTCTAAATCGCCATCAGCATCGATCGCATCTCGTCCAGCACTATTTAATACTCCCAAAATTGGCGCTACTTCACCTCCCCCTAAGTGCAGAAATAGGCGAAACACTACATAGCGAGTTCGACCAATCATTTTATTAAAAATATTGCTCATTTTTTCCTCCAAAATTTTTGTTTTTTGTCATTTGTCATTTGTCATTTGTCATTAGTTCAATGCCCAATGCCCAATACAACTCTTGGAGAGGCTGCACTTTGACTACGCTCTGTTACCACGCCAACGACTTCTCTACGAGACGCTGTTCGCGTTCGCGGTAGTTGAATCTCGACTCACTTCGACGCCGCTCAGTGCAAGTCGCTCGATTACCGCGCAGTCGAAAATCAGTACAAGTGCCCAATGCCTCATAACTAATGACTAATATAATGAAATCCTTTGACAAAATCTATAATTATATTTAATGAAGGTAATATATTTTTTGTTGAATCACTGGATATATCATAAGCTGAAGCATTGAGAGCAGAGCGATTAATAAATCTTTTCCCAAAGTTGGGATGGTCATAAACAATCAAAGTGTGGGCGCTGGAATTCGTTAAAACCATTTGGGTTGGGGCTTTACAAAAATTTAATTTTGCGGCTACTTCGATATTTTTTTTCATCTGTTTAATTGTTGTAGCCTGATTTCTAGCTTGTTCTAAAAGAGTATTTAATTGTTTCATTATATGAGGTGATTTTAGCGATTTTAAGTCTTGGGTTGCAATAACTTCACTATTAATCATTTCCATAATGCTAGAAATATTCTTTTGGGTAGATGCAGCATCTAAAAAGGGAAGAATGACAATGTAAGCAGTGAGAAATAATGCTTCGTCGCTATCTACATGAAAGGTGAAAATAGTCCGGCGACGACCACTTTCGATACTTGGAGGTTGTTTTAGCCCCCGATATTCTTGAGCAATTTGGTAGTAAGCGCCAGCGATCGCAAAATTGGCTTCGTGTTCTAGAGCTGCATCAACAATAATCCGAATTGTTGGCGGTGTTTCGTTAAAAAAATCTCGTGACTCTTCAGAATGGAAGTTTTGGATAATGGAGCGATCGCCATTTGGGCTAAGATCGACCCATTCACAAACCATGCTTTCAGTCTTTAAACCAAACCTGGAAGTGCCATATAGCTTGGCTCCAGTTAAAGTTGCTCCTGTTAAGTCAGCACCGATCCATTCTGCTCTAATTAATTTTGCCTGAGTTAAATTGGCGTGGACTAAACTTGTATTTGTTAAGTTGGCATTGCTTAAATCTGCGCCGCTCAAATCTGCCCCGCTCAATTTTGCGCCGCTCAAATCTGCCCACCGGAGATTTGCACCACTCAAATCTGCCCATCGAAGATTTGCACCACTCAAATCTGCCCCGCTCAAGTTAGCATGGCTGAAATTGCCTTGTCTGAGTTCGGCATCTCGCAAATTTGCACCACTCAAGTCAGAACGACTAAGGTCACTAGCGTTTAAGTTGGCCATCTCCAAGTTGGCTCCAGTTAAGGAAGCACCTTTCAAGATAGTCTCACTTAAGTTAGCGTGACGGAGATTCGCTTGGCGGAGTGTCGCCTCTCGCAAATCAGCGCCGGTCAGGTCAGCCTCCAACAAGTCAGCGCGACTGAGGTCAGCGCGAACTAACTCGGCGCGGATTAATGACGCTCTTCTGAGTTGGGCACGACCTAGATCCGCTCGAATCAAATTAGCGACATTGAGACTAGCGTTGTTGAGAATGGCGCTGCCTAGATTCGCGCCACTGAGTCTGGCTATATTCAGCTTGGCATTGCTCAAGTTAGCTTCACTCAGATTTGCACCACTCAGGTTGACTATACTCAAATTAGCATCGCTCAGATTTACGCCACTGAGTTTTGCTCCACTCAGATTGGCTTCTGGGAGGTCAACACCACTAAAGTTTAAGACTCCTGCTGCGTATTGTTCCAGTAATTCCTCTACAGTCATCGATGCTACCCCTTGGATGCCAACTTTAATAGTTGGTAAAGTCATAAAAAACAGAATGTCAAAATCAAAAATGAATATTGGGATTTTAGGATTGGGACTGATTGGCGGATCTTTGGGCTTTGATTTGCGATCGCAAGGACATCATATCTTAGGAGTCAGTCGCCGTGAAGCTACCTGTCAAAAGGCAGTTACCCTCGGCAGTGTTGATGAAGCATCAGTCGATCTAAGCCTGTTAGCAGCCGCAGAAGTTGTATTTATTTGTACACCTCTAGGCCTTATTGTGCCCCAATTTGAACAGTTAATCGCTCATTTGCCTACCGCTACAATCGTCACTGATGTCGGTTCGGCAAAAGCACAGATAGTTAAAGATATTTCTCCCCTTTGGGATAATTTTATTGGTGGTCATCCAATGGCGGGTAGAACAGACAGTGGGATAGAAGCTGCACAGCGAGATTTATTTGTTGATAAACCTTATGTATTAACACCGATCGCTACGACACCAGCTAATGCAATTACAGTTGTAGAAGAAATTGTGCGATCGCTCAAAGCTAATATCTACTATTGTCAACCTGAGCAACATGACCGCGCTGTGAGTTGGATTTCCCATTTACCAGTGATGGTCAGTTCCTCGTTGATTGCAGCTTGTTTGAGCGAAACTGACCCCGATGTTTTGCAATTAGCCCAAAAGTTAGCTAGTTCAGGTTTTCGGGATACCAGTCGTGTGGGTGGCGGGAATCCAGAGTTGGGCGTGATGATGGCACGGTATAATCGTCAAGCATTGCTGCGATCGCTCCAACAATATCGTCAAAACCTTGATGAGTTGACTAACTTAATTGAACAAGAAAATTGGGCAGTTTTAGAGGAAAAGTTCAAATCAAGGCAACAGGCACGACCTGATTTTGTTCAATAGTTATCGGGTGTGTTTAGCTATAGATAACGCACCCATTTTTTAATTTAGTGAGTTAATTGATAAACAGAATTCAGAAATCAGAATTCAGGAGTCAGAATCAAGATGCTCGTTCGCCCTTGGCGTCTCTCCTTGGGAGAAGACTCGCTCTAAGCGTTCGCGGTAGCGTCTCGTAGAGAAGCTATGCCGTTGGCGCAGCCTCTCGTAGAGAAGGCTTTACGCTTCGCTATCATTCGGGGATTCAGACCTGCGACTGAATTGTTGCACCACCAAATCTACGATTTGATGGGGTCTTAAACCCGGTTATTCATCCGCCAGCGATGCACTGAGTTTAGACTGCGCGGTAATTGAGCGACTTGTACTGAGCGTAGTCGAAGTAAGTCGAGATTCAACTACCGCCGGTCGTGGTGTCGTACAAAATTTATTCTAAATTCTGACTCCTGACTCTTGAATTCTGTTCGATAAAATCTTTAAAAATGCGACTCGACAGTCTGATAGTCACCAAACCGATGTACCATACAGATAAATTTACAAAAATCAACAATGGTAGAACGTCCAATCAAAAAATCGGAACGTCAGTCTCAAGGAAGCACTGACAGCAATTCCGAAAATTCGGATTCTGTAACCCCTATTGAATCCAACCCTAGAAGCTCAAAACCAAGCCGTGATCGGTCGTCTGACAAAGGGAAAAAAGGATCGTCATATAAGGATGAGGGCAGGCAACCGGTGAATCCTGCACTAGCGCGTGGCCCAAAACCGGTTAAACCTCCAGCCCCCAAAATTAAAACAGAAGAACTTGAAACAGAATCAGAATCAGAATCTATCTCTGAGGAGTCTCAAGAGTAATATTACTGCCGCGTGTGATGTGGGAGGCTTTAACTCGTCGTTACAAGTATATGAAGACAGGATTTCTGCCTCCAAAGCGCAGTAATTATGCCCCACATCACCATGAGTTTATTCTTATATTGAGTGACCTCCAAAACATAAAATCAACAGTAAATAATAATTATTACTATGGGGCAGCCACTGGCTGCCCCTTCCTTCCCCAATTTTCCAAGATGTTGAGCAAGGCACAAGAGGATTTAGGCTCAAATCGCAATGTTGAGTACTTGGCTTTAGATTTTATCAATTAAGATGTAATAGGATTGTGGTGCAGTTCGTTAATATAATCCTTCTGGTGGGGAAATATCAGATCCGACAACCACACCAGTATTAGTAGATTTAATCCCTGGTTTAACAGTAGGGGATTGTTCTCTTAACGATTGTAAAACAGAAGAAGAGTTATCTTGCTCAGTTGATATATTGGTATTTGCCTGTTGCTGGGACATCAAAGCTAATCCTCCCATTGCACCACCAAGAAGAGCTGCATAACCTAGATATAAATGCGTCGGACGAATTTCCAATCCCATTCCTTTTTTAGATTGGTACGAAAAAGGCTGATTTACTGGTATAGCTGCTTGTTCTGGCAAAGAAGCAGCCAAAGCAACACCATTAAGTCCTAAAGCATCTCCATAACGTCGTATATACCCACGTAAAAAAATATCATCTGGTAATTCTTTCGAGTTGCCGTTTTCTAATGCCTCTATCAGCTCGGTTCGGATATGAGTGGAAAGCTGGATGTGATCCAAAGAAAGCCCTTTGGACTGACGGGTTTTTTGGAGTTGTTGCCCGATTTGACGTAAGCACAATATGCGTTGTTGGTCTGCTTGCAAGGCAAGTTCTGCTTGAGAAATTCTCTGATGATTCAGAAATTGTAGTGGTTTTTTCCACAACGAATTTTCTGCTGCATTTTTAGAGGATTGCTCTGTTTCCGTGCAATGCTCCTGTTGTATCTCTAATGAAGTATTGACTGTTTCTGTGGCTTGCTTCGTATCTGTAGCTGTTTCAACCTTTTGATCTTGTTTAGCAAATTGTCGAAATGCTAAACCAATCGCTTCTCTACCTACGGCTTTTAATAAATCTTGAGCCTGATCTGTTTCTGAACCTATTAACTTCTGCACAATCGCTAAAGCACGTCGATAAACTCGGCTACGATGCAGTTGTAGTTCTATTTCTCCTAGAAGCGATCGCAACTCATCTTGAGAAATTTCAATATTCGGATTGTCCAGAATTTGCAAATAGTATACAGGAGTAGTAACCATTGTGAAAGCCCTTTATATTAACTCAATTAAAGAAAGTTACAATCATATCTTCACTATTTTTCCTAACTTCACCTTTGTTATCCGGATGTTAATTGTATAATTTAAACTTTTTAATTTATCATCAACACTGGAACAAGGCAGTAATAAACGCAGTCATAATTCATAAAAATGATACTGGCATCTCTGTGAAACGTTTTGCAGCAGACTAATTGACTTGAGTAATATTCCCTAACTAAAGATGCCATCTACACTGCTCTGGAGTTGAGCCAGGAACATGATTGACTCGTCGCAGCACATAACTTCCGTGAAATCGCTGTGGAGTTCCATCTGTTATTTGGCTTAATTGATAGTCACAAAGTATAAATACACCAGTCCTTAACACTACCTCACAATTAATAAGAGCAAATGATGATTTGGTGTCAGGCACTAATAATATAGTTAACAACAGTTTTAGTATCAATCACTGATACACTAAAAAAGTACCATGACAGGATGATAAGTAGTTATTCCACGTTTTTTACCTACATAGGGTTGCAGTCGAGTGAGGTAAAACACGATGTCTGAAAACCTTAAACAAAATTTAAAGATCCCATGAGCAAAAAATCAATTTACTACAAATACCGACTCATTCTCCTATTAGGTGCAATTCTAGCTAGCTTCGGATTTTACCCGAAGACACATGCTCTGGACATTTATACTCCAGAGGCTAATGATTCTGTTGCAATCAGTGTCAAAAATCAAGACTTTCCCCAGTGGGGATATTACACGGTGCGGAGGGATTTTCGCAGATGTGCTTCTCCAAGATGCGGGGGATTTTTCATCAAGCAGAACAACCTAAAAGCTACTCCCTGTATTGATGGTGTCTTTCGCAATGAATGCTATGTGTCTTCAATTGATTGGAGTTCCCTGAAATTACCACTGGGCAAACTGGCAAAAATTCAAAATCAGGATGTTAGCCGTCTGATTCTCAGAGGTAGTATAGTTCCAGTGGAATTTGGTGAAATTGGCAAGTTTGGGCAATTGAGAGTTAAAGAAGCTTTCATAGCTGCTACAGATACTCCAGCAAAAGGTACTTTTGTTGCGCTTAAAAACAATGGCATTGTCTGTTTCACCACCCCTTGCTTCTCCACAGAGAAGTTTATTTTGAATAAGCCTCAGAGTTCTCAAGTTTCGTCAATAGATTTGAGCCAAACGCGTGCAACACCAGAACAAATTGAAGCTGCAAACAACGAAATTTTCGCTCTAGGTTTGATTACTGTGGGTACAACTAAGGTAGTAGACGACTTAAACCCGACCAAGAGAGATGTTAAGTTTGTGGCTACGCAATTTTATCTGAGAGTGGAACCGAACTAATATTAGTCTCACGCTGGGATGGCTGTTGCTAGATGTTTTTTCAGCTTCCCTGTAACCAACACCAATTAGACGCCAGGGTCTGCAAAAACGATTTTATAAAGAATTTTTAAGAAATTAACATTTTTCAGAAAAGGAAAGACCTAATGCTGAAGTAATCCCCAAAAGTTCAGAATCATGGATTTTGTAGTTTACACAACCCTAGTGTTTGAAAACTTTACATGGCAAAGTCTCTGATGTACTTCATCCATGTCGAAACCTATTATTAGTTTTTCAATTTTTTGAAGGAGAGAAAAATGAAGAAGTTCAGCTGTTTGATGATTGTCGGGGCAATATTGTCGATTAGTGCGCCGGCTGTGGCTGAAAGTCGTGCGGTTAACATCAGTATTGGCAGTATTGGTGGTTCCTTAGATAATGCCGCTTTGCAAACAATTCGCCAGGTTATTGGGTCTGCTGTCGGCAATAGCACTGTCGATAAATTCGTTGTATATAGCCCCAGGGTTGGATCTATTCCCATCGAAGGAGGTTTATCTGCTTGTGCTGAAGCTGGCTTCGGCATAAGCAATACAACATTTAATGCTTTTATCCAGCAGTTGCGTTCAATTAATCCCAAATCAGGGACTTTCTACAATCTAGAACTTACCGCAAGCTGCAAACTGAAATAAGACGTTTGCACTCAAGCAGGGTAGGATGGGCTGAGGTACAAAGCCCATCCATCGAGTTACACTCCACGCGATCAACGCAAAACTCCATATCTTTAAATTGGAGATGTAACATCAATGTTGATTTGAATCAGCGTCAAGAAGCGGCTAGATTAGTTGTATCAGCCTCTACACTCAATAGTGCAGACACTTCCAGCATGAAACAAAAAAGAATGTAAAATTGAAGCGCATTTTTGGGAGCAGAGAAAAAATATGTCTAATGTGAACATTGCAAAAGGTAGCTGCCTGTGCGGAGTAGTAAACGTTTCTACAACCCCTATGAGTAATCAGGTAGGAGCATGTCATTGTAGTATGTGTCGCAACTGGGGTGGAGGACCTTTGTTAGTAGTTGAGTGTGAAAGTGATGTTAGCTTCTCTGGTGAAGAAAATATCGGATTTTATCAATCTTCAGAATGGGCAGAGCGTGGCTTCTGTAAGAAGTGTGGTAGCCATCTATTTTATAAATTGAAACAAACTAACCAGTATTTCATACCCGTTGGACTATTCGATAGCTGTGAAGGTCTTGTTTTCGATCATCAGATGTTCATAGATGAAAAGCCCAAATATTACTGTTTTGCGAATGAAACCAAGAACCTGACAGGGGCAGAGGTATTTGCACAGTTTGCACCGCAATCACAGCAGTAAAGATTGGAGTTACTTTTTAGCATATCTGTGATAGTCTGAGCAATTCTTGTCAGAAAAGCCTTGGTAAATGCCTTAACCTTCACTAATCAACTGTAACAAGACTTCCGTTGATAAGCTGTTATGCAAATAAGATTGCACATCAACTGGTGAGGTTGTCCTAAGTCAATTGTCCAAAGTCCAATTGGTAAACACAAATAACTAATACTTCGGCTTCTCTTCGAGACGCTGTTCGCGGTAGTTGAATCTCGACTTACTTCGACTACGCTCAGTACAAGTCGCTCGATTACCGCGCAGTCGAAATTCATACAAGTGACTAATGACTAATGACGGTCTACATGGAAAATAGTGCAATATGTAGGCGCGTTAGCTTATCTTGCCACTGAGAATATTGCTGCTGAAATTTCTATTGATGCAAAATTTATCATTACTACAGTCGAGGTAGCATCAAAACTAATAGTGTTGATGACCAGGTGAAATCTGCATTGTCTGGACGTTGTGCTAACTTACTTAACTATATATATTAGACCTCTTGCAAAAATATATTTTTGCACTCTTAGGAAAAGGAAAAAGGTTAAAGGGAAAGGATTTTGAGTTTCTTTACCCTTTTCCCCTGCCCCTTATCCCCTTCAGGGACCCCACCTTCCCCTTTACCCCGACAAATGCCAAGAAGTCTATTGTCTTCACTGCAAATGCCATCGTGCAAATCTATGTATGGCTTTACTTTATCGAATAAATCTTTGTTCAGAACTCGGTTTTGAAAAATACTTGACCTACAAGCATATATCATGATAATTATAAAGAAACTGTTCGGTCGGTAATTTTTAATTTACAGTAATTTTTAGTTCAATAAACTCACAACTCCTTACTCTAATAAATCGCTGTAATGTCCAAAGGCGAAGAAACAAAAAGTAGAATTCTCTACCAAGCAGCCGAACTGTTTAACCAACAGGGATATGCAGGCTCATCAATGTCAGACATCATGCGTGTTACGAGATTGCAGAAAGGAGGAATTTACAATCACTTCCAAAGCAAAGATGATCTCGCGTTACAGGCTTTTGATTTTGCGATCGCTCACATTAAGCAGCATACTAGATTTGCATTACGAAGCAAACACCAGGCAGTAGAACGTCTGCAAGCAATCATTGGAGTATTTAGTAGCTTCGCAGAAAATCCACCGATTAAAGGAGGGTGTCCACTGCTGAATACTGCTGTGGAAAGTGATGATGCTCATCCGGCGTTGCGAGAACGTGCTCAACAAGCGATGGACTCTTGGCTGCATCTAATTTGTCGAATTATTGAAACAGGAATTGAAAAGGGTGAAATTCGCCCGGAAGTGAGTGCTGATGAAATCGCTACCATCATAATCGCAATGCTGGAAGGAGGCATAATGATGAGCAAGCTTTATGGAGATTCAGTTCATATCCATAGGGTAATTAATCACCTGAATCAATACTTGGAAACTTCTCTTTCATTGAACAGACCGAGCAGTATTAAAAAATATCAAGAGAAACAATGCTAGTAAATAACAACTTACACAGACCATTCGAAGTAGTGTTAGCAATTCCTGTCAAAACATACGACATTGATTTTATGGGAATTGTAAGTAATATTGTTTATATCAGATGGCTAGAGGATTTACGTCTAAAGTTTTTAGATGAACATTGGCAACTCAATCAACAAATTGAGCAAGGATATACACCAATTCTAGCTGGAACTGAAATTGAATATAAACGTCCAATAAAGATTATTGACCGAGTGATTGGACGTTTATGGTTGAGTGGCTTAGGACGCTTAAAGTGGACTGTGCAAGCTGAAATTTTATCTAACAATGAGTTAGCAGCAGTGGCTAGCCAGAAGGGTGGTTTTGTCAGTTTGCAAAATAATCGTCTTATTCCCATTCCAGAGGAATTACAGAAAAAATATTTACAGTATCAACAAAAGATTTAGAAAATTTAATAATTAGGAATTTTTCGATATTTTTTTAATTTTTTACAGACTGTTCGGTTTGTTTGTGTGTAAACATAATCTAGACTATGATATCGATTATTCATGAGTACGCGAAATAAGCCCACTGCCTGCGGCACCTCTCCTTGGTAAGAGCAGATGGGGAGGGGGTCAATCTAAAAACTTACTAATTTCTTGATGGTTCCCCTTAATTCAGCTCTGTAAGCGGGCTAGTGCGGACACACAAGTCGAAAAAAGCTCGATTTCCTATTGTCTTCTCATTCCCATCCAGAGTATTGGAAGGAGAAAAAGCTCATCAAGCTTGGGTTTCTAGGACTTGTGTGTACCGTAGGCAGGTGGCGAGTGGAGACGAAGTGTAGCTTAAACTCTTCGCGGTTATTTGGGTTTAATAAGCAATCAAGCGGACATGATATAAGAAGTCAAATATTCACAATTATTCTGTTGAGTGGGTAAACAGCCAACTTTTTTATTGTCAATCTCGTAAATATACGGGAACTTATTGTTCTAAGTTTTGGTCACTTTATGTCACTTTGAACAGCAAGGCGGTTCTGACTCCAATCGATTAGGTATAGTCCAACTCAGGCATTGCAGCCTTATATGTCGTCCAATTTAACTGACCCTAACTCTTCGGTAAACCACTATACCCATCAAAAGGTATATACAAATGCTGTTATCCGTTGTCAGCTTTTCCTGAATTGTCTTTATATATACAATAATTACACTTTGTTAGTCAGATTAACGCAGACTTTAAGCAATTTTAAATCCTTAAAATGGATGTTTGCTTATGGAGAAATTTCGTCATATCTAACCAAATATTACCATAATTCTTTATATCTATACTAAAAGTTTATGAAAGCTATATCAAACGACACTTCAAACACTTTTGCACCCAAAAACCTCTATACTAGACTAGACTTTGATTAATTTGAGAGTTTTGTTAATTGCAATACCAAAAACTATCAATTTTTAGATGAAATACTAGCGTATCTTATAGTCTATAGTTTTTAAGGTTTAGTCAAAACTATATCCAGTATCATCAAAAAACTGCAAACTTCATGTGGTGCAAAAATCAAGTGGGGAGTGAAAACATGAATTTACGTAGAGATGCATTGCAAATCCTCAAAGAAACTAGCCGAACTTTTTATATCCCAATTAGTCTTTTACCGCCAGGATTGCAAGAAGCAGTAGCATCAGCATATTTGTGTATGCGTGCCATTGATGAAATTGAAGATCATCCCGAACTAGATAACGCTACTAAAGCAAAGCTGTTAAGAACTATTAGCCTGACCTTACAAGCAGGAGTTGATGGCTTTGCGGTAGATGCTTTTTTTGCAGGATTTAGTGGGCATGAGGATTCATTAGAAGAAGTCACTTTGAGGGTTAGAGAATGGTCACTGCTAGCACCAGACACCATTGCACCTCGAATTTGGGATGCCACTGCTGCAATGGCTGACCGGATGGCTTATTGGTCAGAAAAAAACTGGAAAATTTATACAGAATCTGATTTAGATCGTTATACCTTTGGGGTTGCAGGTGCAGTGGGACTGTTACTTTCCGATTTGTGGACTTGGTATGATGGAACACAAACAAACCGTACCCAGGCAATTGGTTTTGGTCGGGGTTTACAAGCAGTCAATATCCTGCGTAACCACACTGAAGATTTGAAGCGTGGAGTAGAATTCTTCCCAGAAGGTTGGAGCGCAGAAAATATGCAAGAGTATGCCCGGCGCAATCTAGGTTTGGCCGAAGCTTATATCAAAGACCTTCCTACCGGGCCTGCCTTAGATTTTTGTCAAATCCCCTTCACCTTAGCAAACGGCACTCTTGACGCCCTTGCTAATGGTAAAGAGAAACTCAGCCGCAGTGATGTTTTTGCACTTATCGAACAGCTGATTAGTGTGAACATGAAAGCTAGCTAATAATCTCTTAACGACTAATGGAGATGATTCTAAATTGCCTCCAAATGTGGGCATCCAAAATCCTACAGCGACTTTCTGTAGGGTAGCCAGTACGGTCTTCTCCCTTCTCTACGAGACGCTCCGCGTTCGTGTAGCGTTCCGGAGGAAAGGCGTTAGCCTCTCCCTTTGGGAGAAGGGGAGACGCTAAAAGCGATAGCGCAGCCTTAGCGAGTCCGCGAGCGTCTGGGGTTTCCCCAAATTATAGTAACTGGCGTTGGGCACTGCCCTCCAATTAATACCAATTCTCCCATGCAAAAACCAGATTAAAGCTGATTTTCTGAATGGGATAATAGCACGATGAACGCCACAAGCCTTGAGAGAGCGTTATAAGGAATTACGAATTGCTAGAAAATAGCATAAACAGTATTTGCCAATGTAAGTATAATAAATAATCTTGTTTAGCGATCGCTTTAGGTAATATCAGTTAAACTTTAGGAACTCTTCAAAGGATTTCCAGCAAAAATTACCTGGCAAGAGTTGATTAATGTCTAAATAATTGGAAGGGAGTATAACACTCCCCGTGATTATTCGTGCAGCGAGTTGAGAGTGCATGAGCTACTGCTTAAATCCTACCTGTTCCAATCCAGAAAATTTGGTATATAGCCAAAGGTGTCAGTCTTGTGGCTCGCAACTACTGTTGCGCGATCGCTATCAGGTGATCAAACCATTAGGTCAGGGTGGCTTTGGAGCGACCTTCCTAGCCAACGATCAAGGCTTACCAGGAGAACCGAGTTGCGTAATCAAACAATTACGCCCATCAGGAAGCGCCCCACACGTTTTACAGATGGCCAGAGAACTCTTTGAGCGAGAAGCCAAAACTCTAGGTAAGATTGGCAATCATCCCCAAGTACCAAGATTGTTAGACTATTTTGAAGATCACGAGCAATTCTACTTAGTTCAAGAATATATCAGTGGTGACACCTTGCAAGAGGAGGTCAAACTTAACGGCATCTTGAGCGAAACCGGAGTCAAGCAATTTTTGAGCGAGATTTTGCCACTGTTGCAATACATCCACGATCAAAAGGTGATTCACCGTGATATTAAGCCAGCCAACTTAATCCGCCGCACTCAAGATGCCAGAATGGTACTGATCGACTTTGGTGCCGTCAAAAACCAAATCAGCCAAGGTGCGACAGGCCCATCAGGACAAACAGCATTAACTGCCTATGCAATTGGTACTCCTGGTTTTGCACCTCCAGAGCAAATGGCTATGCGTCCAGTCTACGCCAGTGATATTTATGCACTAGGTGTGACATGCATTTATTTACTGACTAGCAAAACTCCTAAAGATTTAGATTACAATCCCAACACTGGCGAGATGATGTGGGAGCAGCTTGTGCAAGTGAGCGATCACTTAGGCAATGTGTTACGAAAAATGTTAGAGGTATCTGTACGTAATCGCTATCAGTCAGCGGCAGAAGTTCTCAGAGCATTGGAAATAGAACCATACTTAGATAGTTTAGCAAAGGGTTTGCTGACTAAATCTGATAATCGATCTAAAGAGCGAACACATAATCACCTGGAAAATTCTGCTGTTTTATGTAACAACCCTGCTGCTACCAACACTGGAGTGGCACAGGTAGCGGCAGCGATTCGTGCTAGACGAGCCAAGGCAGCGGAAGCCGCGGGATCAAACCAGGGTTCTGGGATGGCCAAATCAACGACTTTCAGTAGCAACAGCAATGGTTCACAAGGTCAAAATTCTAAAGTTGAACGGAAGTTAGATACCCAAGGTTTATTAACAGCTTATCTAAAGGGAAGACGAGATTTTGCCTTACACAATTTAAATTTGCTAAATCTGCAAGGTGCTGATTTATCTCAAACAAATTTCCATTCTGCTCAATTGCAAAAAACCAATCTTCAGGGAGCTAATCTTCACAATAGTGACTTTGGCAGAGCCAGTCTTACTCGAGCAAATCTTAAAGATGCTAATTTGAGCAAAGCATACTTTAACCATGCTGATTTAGAAGGAGCAGACCTGCGAGGCGCAGACCTTAGCAATGCTTATCTCAGCAATGCTAACCTCCGAGGAGCTAATTTGTGTGGTGCTAATCTCACCAGTGCCAAAATTTCTGATGAGCAACTAGCATTAGCAAAAACAAATTGGATGACCGTGCGCCCCAATGGGAAACGAGGCTTGTTGTGATTTTAAAGTGTGAACTACCACAATCTATAGACGGATGGAGTTTCCTAATTCATCGCGAACAGCTTCTCTTGTCGCTGTATCCGAATATTCTCGTATATTAGAATTAGATTCTAGATTACCCTGACGGATGAACCTTTTTTATTGAAATCAATTATTGTAGATTAGCAGAATAGCCTCACCTCCCCTGCTTTTAAGTTCTCGATTTTTATTAACAATTTTAAAATACTTATTTTATAAGGCTCACAAGGCTGAACTTTTCTATCTGGGAAGATTAGCCGGATTCTTCTCGATAAAAACTTAGATTTATTCAGAATTGGCCAAATATATATAATGTTTAGGTTGAGCGATAGCCATCACTCTCACGAATATTAATAAATGTCTAAGCATCTAGCAAAAATACGTAGATGTTTGTCAATTCTTCATGAAATCTTTACAGTTTTCATCTGTTACAAATAACAAATGATTATTTACAATAAACAATAAAGTATCATAATAATTTTATAAAGATATTTACATACTTGTTATGGCTATAAACAACAGGGAATCTCGCAACTAAAATTTTTAAAATACAATGATCCGAAACCACTAAATTTTTCAGATGGCAGCAAAAAGCAAAAAATTAATTATCCCTGATTGTCGGCTGGAGATGTATATTACAACGGAAATCAGGTAGTATAAGGTTTACGTATAATGACTGACTTTGCACAAACAGAAATAGAACGGCGATTAACTTTATATCAAGTATTCCTCAAGTTGTATGAACACCACAGCAGCCTTCTAGATGAAATTCTTCAGCTAGAAAACCTATCTCAACCATCGTTGAGGAAAGTCAAGGCGGGTTATGTACATGGTGTAGTAGATAATGCTGCTGTTTATTTGATGACTAACTTGGGCGACAATCAGACTCAGAGTTTACGACAGCCACAGCAGATATGGACGATAGGTCGTAATCGTAACAGTGGTATTTACATTGGTGACAGTCATCTGTCTCGTCGCCACGCTGCTATTCAGCATATTGACGAGCAAGGCTTTTACTTAATTGATTTCAACAGTACCAATGGCTCGTTTGTGAATGGTAATCGCGCTGTTAGTCCGATTCAGCTCAAAGATGGCGATCGCATCCGTCTAGGAAATATGACATTTGATTTTTTTATGACTTCTACCTACCGCGTTCTGCCAACTGTTGCAATAGATTTATTAATGCAGCTTGTGCATCGAAGGAATAATCATACAGTAGATATACTTACTTATTCCCAAAATAGACAAAAACCTCTAATTGAAAAACCAGATGCTAATTTAGAGGCTTTCAGAAATTTCGGAATAGTTGAGAAGCTTGAAAATTTTTATGACAACTTCAGTTCAGAACAGAAATCAGAAATTTTAGACCGCCTGTTTACCACACAATTACCGTCTAATCCTAACCAACTCAAAAATTGGAATTTCTAGCAGTTTTCAATTGCTTCAGGAGTGCTGTTAGCGGTAGCGTGATATTTGGTTTGCTGAGGCAGACAAATAGTGAAAGTTAAAAGGAAACTCGCCAAAATATATAAAAAAAATTAAGAATGGGATTAAATATCATAGCAATCATTTTGGAGTGGCGTTTCTAGCTCACAATAAAAAGAAAGCGATTCAGGGATTGAGTGAGTAAGTTATGCTCTATCCTGGGAACAGGAAGATACTCAAGGTCTACCAGGAGTAAGAACAAGAGTAGTGATAGTGATTTACTCCGGTTATGTAGCTCACCGCTATGCGTCTAGGGCAAAAAAACCCCCAGTGGGTGTTAACCTACTAGGGGAGTTAGTTATCAGGGTGCATCTACCAATTAAGTGTTCTCAGGTTGAAGACCATACTCCGGATAAATTTGGACAAAGGTCAGTTATTTTTTAAATAAAAAAACCCCCAGTGGGTGTTAGCCTACTAGGGGAGTGAGTTATCAGGGTGCATCTACCAATAATCTTTTCTAGGGGCAGCTAGTATCTTCCGGGAAAAATGAACTAAATCAGAGGCGATGGCGATGTCTATAACGGGCTGTAACGTTCGTACCTCTATGGAGAAGCAAGCTACGCGTAGTATCTCTAAGAGGAAAAGACTCGCTAACATTTCTCTACGAGACACAAATGCGTCTCGCTATTGGTAACGCAAGTAGTAGAAAAAACTCCCAGTGGATGTTAACCTATCAGGGGAGTGAGTTATCAGGGTCAGTTATTTTTTTTAAATAAAAAAAGCCCCCAGTGGGTGTTAACCTACTAGGAGAGTGAGTTATCAGGGTGCATCTACCAATAATCTTTTCTAGGGGCAGCTAGCATCTTCCGGGAAAAATGAACTAAATCAAAGGCGATGTCTACAATAATGGGCTGTAAAGCTCGTACCTCTATGGAAAAGGAGGAAAAGACTCGCTAATACTTCTCTACGAAACGCAAATGCGTCTCGCTATTGGTAACGCAAGTAGTAGAAAAAACTCCCAGTGGATGTTAACCTATCAGGGGAGTGAGTTATCAGGGTCAGTTATTTTTTTTAAATAAAAAAAGCCCCCAGTGGGTGTTAACCTACTAGGAGAGTGAGTTATCAGGGTGCATCTACCAATAATCTTTTCTAGGGGCAGCTAGCATCTTCCGGGAAAAATGAACTAAATTAGAGACGATGTCTACGATGGGCTGTAAAGGTTGTACCTCTATGGAGAAGCAAGCTACATGTAGCATCTTTGAGAGGAAAAGACTCGCTAACACTTCTCTACGAAACGCATTTGCGATCGCTATCGGTGACGCAACTAGAAAAAACCCCCAGTGGGTGTTAACCAACCAGGGGAGTGAGTTATCAGGGTGCATCTACCAATAATCTTTTCTAAAATAAATGGGTCGCTACCGGATAAATTAGTAGAGGTTGAAGTTGTTACTGTTTGTCGATGGAAGAAAAACCTTAGAGGGTTAGTTATCAAGATAGACCTAGCAACTAAACGAACGGTGCGCTGCTTTACAAAATGGGTGTTTCAGGGTTAATCAATAGCACTCAATTTTCATAAAAAAACCCCCAGTGGGCGTTAGCCAACCAGGGGAGCTAGTTATCAGGGTGCATCTACCACTTAAATGTTCTAGGTTTAACCACCATGCTCCGGATAAATTTATGAGAAAGTTGATTGCGATCGTGTGTCAAAAAAACAAAAGTGGATATTAACTCAATTAGGGGAGTTAAAGATCGGGGGACATCCATCTATTAATCAAGTATTCTAGGATTAAGCACTATTTTCTGGTAGAGAATATCTGCGTCAGAAGTTGCTGTTGTTTGCCAAAAATAAAAAAACCCCCAGTGGGTGTTAGCCTACTAGGGGAGTTGAAGATCAAGGTGCATCTACCAATTAAGTGTTCTAGACCCAGGTAATCCGATCCGGATAAAGTTGTAAAGGCAGAAAAACCAAAACAACACCGAATCAGAAACATTCAGGGGCAGGATGCATCTAAATTATCAGAGGAAGCGAAAAATCGACTTGAAACTTTCGCGTTTCAAACCAGATTTAGGAGGCGGACAGGAGAAACTGTGACCCAGGAATTCCACATTTCGGTAACTCCTGTAGGGCAAAATGACTACTTGGTGCGGACGGAACAAGTCGCGCCTGGGGTACCATTGGCAGAAGAATTGGTGACTTGGCCTATAGCTGATTGGTTGATGGCTGCTGGGCATTTGATGAATGACCCGTTGAATTCGGTGTTGCAAGGAGATCCATTTACCTCTGGCGGGCATGAAAGTGATATTGCCAGAAACTCTGTGAATTTGGTGGCGTTGGGTCAACAATTTTATAATGCCCTATTTCAAGGCACTCTCAGAGATAGTTGGATTACTGCCCAAGGTATTGCCCAGAACCATCAGCAAGTACTACGGTTACGCTTGGGGCTAAAAGACACTAGATTAGCTCGTTTGCCTTGGGAAGTAATGCACGCAGGCGATCGCCCTCTGGCCACTGGACCTTATGTGGCTTTTTCTCGCTTCCAAAGTGGAATTTTGGGGGCTTCTCCTTTGCGCTCGCAAAATATGCCCACACCACCAGAACAAGGTGGTGTCAGAGTCTTGATGGTAATTGCTTCTCCCTTAGATCAAGTCCGTCTTGACTTACAGAAACAAGAAGCAATTAAACTGCAAGCCGAACTTCACCGTCAAACGTCACGACCTGGTGAAGGCCGCAATCGTTTCCCCGAAATTGAACTCACTGTATTAGACCAACCAGGACGGGAAGAACTGACGCAAGCCTTAGAACAAGGCAGATACCACGTTCTCCACTACTCTGGTCATAGTAATTTAGGCGCAAATGGCGGAGAAATTTATCTTGTTAGTCGCAGAACTGGCTTAACGGAAATCTTAACTGGGGACGATTTGGCAGGTTTGCTTGTCAACAATAATATCCAAATGGCAGTGTTTAATTCCTGCTTGGGCGCTTACACAGCAGCGTCCAATCCCTCTGGAGATACTGGCGAACGAAACTTAGCGGAAAGTCTGGTGAAGCGCGGAATTAGAAGCGTTTTGGCGATGTCAGAACGGATTCCTGATGAAGTGGCGTTGACGCTCACACAATTGTTTTACCGCAATTTAAATCAGGGATATCCAGTAGATTTGTGTGTAAGTCGGGTGCGCCAAGGATTAATTTCTGCTTATGGTTCTCACCAGATGTACTGGGCATTACCGATTTTATATCTCCAGCCAGAATTTGACGGTTTTTTAAGTCAGGAAGCTGAGGTATCTGCAAGTACAGATTCGCTGAATCAGTATGGTTCGCCTTTAGGGGTAACTTCCACGATGTACCCTGGTATACCTGATGATAGCGAGATGCCTTTAGGAATGGAAGACATGATTCCTTCTGGTTTGACACGGGATTCTGGGTTGGATTGGCTGGGTGAAGATACTTGGGGCGATCTGGTTGATGAAATTGAGTATGACGATCCAAGCTATGAAGAAGATTCTGCGATAGTTTCGGATTTATTTCGTCAGCTAGATAACCAAAAAGCTCCAACTGAATCAGATCAACAAATTCGCGAAAATAGTCTTCACCAAAGCCAGATTTCAGAGGAAATGACTTCCTCAGAAGAGTCAGCAGATTTGTGGGGAGAAGTTCCACCACCGCCACCTGCAACTCCTGGAAACCGTGAAGAAAATTGGCAAAATTCTAATTTTTCGCAATCGCAACCACCCCCGCCAAGAAATCGTACCCGTCGCCGCAAGCTGTGGCCGATTGTAAGCGTTGTGGGGATCAGTGCGATCGCAGCAGCGATCGGTTTAAATTGGTGGTGGCAAAATCGCCCCCAAGCACTGCCTAAAATACCAGAAATTCCCACCCAGTCTCTACCTGATTCTCGAACGATTCAAAAGCAGCCCAATATCGATTTAGGAATAGAAACGACTGGAATTGTCACCGCTACTGCTACGGAAAAATTGAGCCAAGGTGATTTGCAAGGTGGGTTATTGGCTGTAGAAGAACTACTCAATCGGGGCGCACTGGCTGCGGCTGAAACTTCCTTAAAACTAATTCCTAGTAAACAAGCTGACGATCCCTCTGTGAATTTTTACAAGGGAAGATTGGCGTGGCAGTCTATCCAAACTGGAGACAATAACTATAGTGTCGATGATGCCCGTCGTTATTGGGAAACTGCTGCCAAAGCTAAACCCGAATCGCTTTTGTATAATAACGCTTTGGGATTTGCCTACTACACAGAAGGCAATCTGAATCGCGCCAATGATTCTTGGTTCAAGGCTTTGAATTTAGCTCTCAAAGAACAGAACACAAATTCAACATCCAGAAATACAGCAGTTCCTCAAGATGCTTTAACTTCTTATGCTGGTTTAGCTCTTGGATTGTATAAATCTGCACTTAGTCAATCTAATGGTAAGCAGACACAATATCTAAATGAAGCGATTAAGTTGCGGCAAACAGTTCTCAAGTCCGATCCAGAAAATTTCCAGGTAGATAAATTAGCTAAAAATTGGCTGTGGACAGAGAAGGCGATTGAAGATTGGCGATCGCTCCTTCAGGAAAAAGGTGAAAAACAGTAATATATTGTCGTGGCGCCAATACGGTTCGGTTAAAGGGTAAAGGGTAAAGGGGAAAGGTTTTGAATACATCCTTTCCCCTTTACCCGCAAACCCATTCCCCAGATCATAAGGAAAGTGAAAAATGCTTATCCGAACCGTATTGGTCGTGGCGCGATCGCTTTTAATTATTAAATGTTAAGGGAGTTGCAAAAAGATAAATATTTGTAGGGGCGCAAGGTCTTGCGCCCCTACGTTCGCGGGGCATCCCGCCGGGATGGAATATTTTTTTAACACCAGTTCGGGTTAAGGACTAAAATTTGATTGATTGGACAAAAGAATAAGGGTTTCACACTGTTGAAACTAACGACTAAATCAAGGTTTCAGCTTATCCTGAACTCAGGTTTTTTTAACTGCAAGTCCCTAATTGTTTTTGACTCAGAAGAGGAGGCAATCGTAAAATAGCCAAAGTAGGTTAGTTAAAATAATGTTAATTGCTAAATTTTTCGTGATTTAGGATATAGCCAAAAGCTAAACAAACGGCTAACTTTAGGCATGACAATATAAGTTAATAGCAAAACCATAATAATCGTTATAATCAACGAAATAATCAAGGGTGGTAAACCTCGGATTAGGGGTACTAAGAACGTATTCAATAAATTAATCAACACATATACAGCTCCCCAAGTTAGCAAGGCTGTTTTATAACGCGGTGGAGTTTTTAATGGTTGACCTGGAAGAGAAAACCAAGCTTCTAATCCACTGATTTTTTGAACATAAGGATCGGATTCAACTAAATGCTTACCTTGATTAAGTAAATGTTCGCGATCGCGCGATGTCATCCACACCTCTAAATTTTCATAACTGTTAAATCGAAAGATAATCACATATTCATTTCGCACTCCAAGTTGAGGACAAATAACATTTGTTCCCATGTGACCCATGTAAGTTCTAGAAACCCTGGTAATCTCTTTCAACCAAGCTTCGTAAGCAGTTTCGCATCCAGGTTTGACAAGTTGTGTAATAACCACGGTTACAAATTGATCGTTCTGTTCTATCTCCATTATTTATGCCAATCAATTTTTGATTTTAGATTTTCTCACGTAGTTTATCAATTGCAGAGCAAGTAGAAATTTGCTGGCTGTGAAACCTTTTTAAATTTGGGATTTTCAATTCAAAATCCCAAATTTAAAATCTAAAATTCGGCCACGCTCAAGCCAAGGGATATCCAGGTTTTCCAACTTCGAGCCGAACAACATTAGCAGGAACGACACCAGTGGGTGGAGGTAAAAACATCCCACCATTAGTCACAACATAAATTGCGGTGCGATCACTCTGGGTTTGACCAAAAGCCACGGCTGTGCTGCCAATTACACCTGCCTCGGCTTGAGCAATAATAGTAGTACTGCGATCGCTTGCAATTCGCACCACACTGTTGTATATGTGCGTTGCTCCATAAAGATTGCCTTCCACGTCAAAGGCGAAGTCGTCAATATTAGTTTGCTCTACAAAAATTTCCGGTTCACCTGGTCGATTTGCGGTATCAACGGGAATCCGCAACAGCAACATTTTTTCCGTATTTGAAACGTAGAGAAAATCACCAAAACGCTTCAAACCATTTGCAGCCGGAATAATATTTTCCGAATTGCTACGAGCAAGCATTGGATGTTCTAGCCAAATTGAGGTGCGAGGTTGAGCGACATCAATCAGCCAAATTGCACCCCGATAAGAATCTGCTGTTAAATACTGAGTGTTAGAAAACGGAGTGATGCCATTGAGAAATATTGCATCTGGCAGTTTCAGCAAGGTTTCTACTGTGCCATCATTGGCTACTAAAGAAACCACTGGTATGGAATCAGCATTCCAGCCTGTTGCCACTAAACCCCCGTTGGCAGCGAAAGCAAGACCACTTACTTTACCTTCAACAGTGGCATGAATCTGCTGATTGCCATCTGGACTAATACGAACAATCTCGCCAACTTCGTGATTGGTTACAAATATTGTGCCATCTGGTGCGATTGCTAAATTTTCCAAAAAAGTATTCACAGGGAAGGAGGCAATAACTTTAGCAGGCGCTAATTCAATGGTTGTATCAACGTAAATAGGCGGTAAAACTGCGGAATTTTCCATCTTAACCTACCACTGTAATTGAATGGGGCCACCAAACTTTCGCATCTCTGCAAAAAATAGTCCTTGCGCTCCTCCATCGGGAAGTGTTGCCAAATAAACAGCTGTTTGCGCTCCTTCTTCTGCTGTGAATGGAGCATCATCTCCTCCCATATCGGTTTTCATCCAACCTGGAGAATAAGCATTTACAAGAATGTTAGTACCTTGGAGTTCTTTTCCCAAAATCGCTGTTAGTCCATTCACTCCCACCTTTGAGAGTCGGTAGGAAGGCGCTAAAGGGTAGTAGTCTCCCGGAACTGACGCCAGAGATGCCATTTCCGTTGAGATATTGACAATGCGACCGTAGTTTTGCACCTTCATTAACGGAATTAGTGCTTGAGAAATTCTGAGTACCGCTAAAACATTAGTTTCAAAGGTAGATCGCATCGTTTCCAAATGCACAGTCAGTAAGCTGGACTCTTCAGGCTTTGTTGTGGGATTTACACCTGCATTATTGACCAGAATATCTACTTTGCCATAAGTTTCATGCAACCACTCGGTAAACTGCTGCACGCTTCCATCATTGGTAACATCCAGCTTGTGATAGTCAACATCAAGCCCTTCACTGGACAACTGCTGTTTAGCAGCAAGACCATCTGTTTCATTACGACTCGTCAGAATTACGCGGTTGCCAAATTGGGATAATTGGCGGGAAATTGCATATCCTAGCCCTCGGTTACTTCCTGTAACTACAGCAATCCTTTTTTGAGTCGTCATTTTTATGACCTTCAAACTGCTTTTAAATTTACTGTACTGAGATGTTGTAAATTAAGCAAATTGATTTTAGCAATACATTTTAGGGTTTATGTATTGACAATAAACACTAAATATGAATAAGTTCAAAAACTACATATTTCATAGAGGCACAGTAATGCTAGGGATATTGCTGATATGGATAGGGGACTTCCAGTTAAAAAAAGATCCCGTCGTAAGGCCTTGCGTCCCTAAAAATCTATAAATAATTTGGGATAATTTATTTTTTGCAAGTCCCTAGACTCACAAAGCGATCGCCCTTGCCTATCCTTTTTGAGTAAATTAAGAAACCACCAGTGTAAATATCTGGTAGTTTGATTAATTAAAAAGAGATTATTTTGGAGGATAGGGAATACAAAGATTTCACCCACTCCCATTCCTGTGTCAAGCCCTCTTTTAGGGAGACTTGCGGCTTATATCCGAGAATTTTCTGTGCTTTTGATACATCAGCAGCCGTGTGACGTGCGTCTCCCATCGCTTTTTCTATGTGGTTTCTTTTAATTGGCTTCCCAACAATTTCTTCAATCGTATTTAAGACTTCTGCTAAAACCACCCTACTACCACCACCGATATTAAAGATTTCTCCTACTGCTTGGGGTGCGGTGGCGGCAGCTAAATTAGCGGCGACAATATCACTAACAAACGTAAACTCCCGCGTTTGCTGACCATCGCCGTAAATAGGAATCGCCTCATCGTGCAAAATGGATTGAAAAAACTTATGAAATGCCATATCTGGGCGCTGTTTGGGGCCGTAGACTGTGAAATAGCGCAATGTCACACAGGGCAGACCAAAGTTCTTATAATAGAGTTCACACAAAAACTCTGCTGCTAGTTTCGTAATGCCGTAAGGAGAAACCGGTTGAGGACAAATTCGCTCGTGGGTAGGTAATGTTTCTGCATCACCATATACACTAGATGAAGAGGCAAACACTAATCTTTTTAGGTGTTTAGCATCTTTAGCTGCTTCCAGCAAAACTTGTGTAGCGTTAACATTTCGTTCTGTATAGCCTCGAAAAGCTTTACCCCAACTTGCTCTGACCCCTGCTTGTGCCGCTTGATGGTAAACTACATCAACATCTTTTAGGAGTTTCTGCCAATCTAAAAACTGCATATCTCCTTCAATTAATGCAAAACCAGGTAAACGATACAAGTGTGCAACATTGTTTCGTTTTAACATCGGATCGTAATAATCATTGAATTCATCAATCCCGATCACTTCGTTGCCTTGTTCTAGCAATGTTTCTGCAAGATGAGAACCAATAAAGCCTGCAACTCCAGTAACGATAATTTTAGCCATGTTGCCGATTTTTTATATCCTGATTAACCGCGATATTCACAAGTTAATAATTATAGTCAAAAATTGGTTGTCGATTGAGGATTTTTTTATAGATAGGTTGAATTGTATCAGCAAAAAAGATAATTAAACTAATACATTTATGCTGAAAATGTGTTATCAACTTGATTTATTAATTACTAATAATAAAAAATAAAATTTTACTAATTAGTGAAATTTTATTTTTTAAATAAATGCAGTTGGAATTCAACAACTAAAATAGGTCAGCAGATCAAATAATTAAAGTGATGCATAAATAAAAGAACTCCACCCCCCTTGGCTACGGTGTATAGATAAGTTTAAAATAGATGATTAACCAAGGCCCCACCCTAACCCTCCCCTTTTATAAAGGCTACGGTGTACACACAAGTTTGAAATAGCTGAAAAACCCAAGTTTTTACCCCACCCTAACCCTCCCCTTGCAAAGAGGAGGGAACTAGATTTTCCGGCATCTCCCCAATGCATCGGGGGGATTGAGGGGGGTAATTCGACTTGTGTACACGTAGGCAGGCGGCGAGGGGCTGGGAGTGGAATCTTAGGGGACTTTTACAAGAGGTATACTAAATCATTCAGAAACTTGCACAAGTGTGAGAATTGATGAAAAAATTGATCCGCGAGAGTCGAATCAGGTATTCTCATTTTGCAAGGGACGCACGAGGAAATCAGTGAAAGTTTTAGTTGTCGGTAATGGGGGGCGCGAACACGCTCTGGCATGGAAACTGTTGCAATCTAAGCAAATTGAGCAAGTTGTCTGTGTACCAGGGAATGGGGGCACAGCAACTATGGAACGTTGTCAAAACTTGCCTTTAGCAGTAGATGATTTTGAGGGGATGAGCCGATATGCTCTAGAACATGGCATAACTTTGGTAATAGTTGGGCCAGAAGTTCCCCTATCTAAGGGAATCACAGATTACCTCCAAGATAAAGGATTGATGGTATTTGGCCCAGTCAGAGCTGGAGCGCAAATTGAGGCGAGTAAAGCTTGGGCAAAAGCCCTGATGCAAGAAGCAGGGATTCCGACGGCACGGGCTGCGGTATTTACTGAGGCTACGGCAGCAAAATCTTACGTCAAATCTCAGGGAGCGCCCATTGTTGTCAAAGCTGATGGGTTGGCGGCTGGTAAGGGTGTAACGGTAGCTGAAACAGTTGCACAGGCAGAAAGTGCCGTTGATGCAATTTTTCAGGGACAATTTGGCAGTGCTGGTAGATTTGTCGTAATTGAAGAATGTTTGATTGGGCAAGAGGTGTCGGTTTTAGCGTTGACTGATGGGTTAACAATTAGACCCTTGTTGCCAGCACAAGATCATAAGCGGATTGGTGACGGCGACACGGGCGAAAATACTGGCGGGATGGGAGCATACAGCCCAGCACCCATCGCTACACCAGAGTTGATGGCACGCATTCAAACAGAAGTACTAGAAAGAGCGATCGCCACCTTACGATCTAAAGGTATTGATTACCGAGGTGTACTGTATGCTGGGTTAATGATTGCACCCGATGGCGACTTGAAGGTTTTGGAATTTAACTGTCGCTTTGGCGACCCCGAAACCCAGGTGATTTTGCCACTGTTAGAAACACCCCTAGAAGAGTTAATCCTAGCCTGTGTACAGCAGCGATTGAGTGAATTGCCGCCCATTGCTTGGAAAGGGGGAGCATCTGCCACTGTTGTTGCCGCTTCTGGTGGTTATCCAGGAGAATATGAAAAGGGCCAGGTGATTACTGGCATTGAGGAAGCAGAAGCAGCAGGAGCAACTGTATTTCATGCAGGTACGAAGTTGAACCAGCAACAAGAAATAGTCACAGATGGGGGTCGAGTATTAAATGTGACTGGAATCGGAGAAAATTTTGAGCAAGCGATCGCCCAAGCCTACACTAGTATCAAACATATTCAGTTTGAAGGGATGTATTACCGGAGAGATATCGGTTATAGAGTTAGGAGTTAAGAGTTAGGAGTTTGGAGTTATTCACCATGCCCAATGCCCCATTCCCTCTTTGCCCAACATATTTGTCAAATTAACTGTTAATTTTTAAGTTGTTGGGCTTTATAACAAAGACTACTAACAACTTTATTTAAGATGCTAAATCTGTTAAAAACAATTCGACATGCGATCGCTAGTTGGTGGTCGGAGTTCACTCTCCAGACTAAACTGCTGGCTGTAGCCACAATGGTAGTTTCATTGGTGATGAGTGGTCTGACATTTTGGGCTGTGAATACAATTCAGCAGGATGCGCGGATGAATGATACCCGCTTTGGTCGTGACTTAGGGCTGCTGCTTGCTGCTAACGTTGCCCCCTTAATCGCTGACAATAATCTCACTGAGGTTGCCCAATTTTCTCAACGCTTTTATAGCAGCACCTCTAGTGTGCGTTATATGCTTTACGCTGATGAAACTGGGCAAATCTTTTTTGGCATTCCTTTTTGGGAAGCTGAGGTAGAAAACTCCCTTACCATTAAACGGCGAATACAACTGCCAGAAGATTACCCTGGCGATGGGGAAAAGCCGATGGTGCGGCAACACATGACCCCAGATGGGACAGTCACCGATGTATTTATTCCCCTGATTGTCAATAAAAAATACTTAGGTGTATTAGCGATCGGCATCAACCCCAATCAGACTGCTGTCATTTCCACCAATTTTACCCGCGATGTCACCATTGCTGTTTTTATCACCATTTGGGTAATGGTGATTTTGGCAGGAGTGATTAACGCCTTAACCATTACTAAGCCCATTAAAGAATTATTGGTGGGGGTGAAGCAAATTGCTACCGGGAATTTCAAGCAGCGCATTGATTTACCTTTAGGGGGCGAACTGGGGGAGTTAATTTTAAGCTTTAATGAAATGGGAGAGCGATTAGAGCGTTATGAAGAACAGAATATTGAGGAACTGACCGCAGAAAAAGCCAAGTTAGAAACCCTAGTTTCAACGATCGCAGATGGTGCAGTGTTGATTGATAACAACATGCAGGTGATTTTAGTCAACCCCACAGCAGAGCGAATTTTTGGCTGGGAAGCCGCTAATGTCGTGGGTTGCAATGTCTTACATCACTTGCCAGCATCGGTACAAATCGAAATCACCCGTCCCTTGTACGAAATGGCAGCAGGGGAATGCGAAAGCGCCGAATTCCGAATTTTTATTAACCAACCCATCCCACGGACGATTCGCATTCTCTTGACTACAGTACTCAACTTGCAAAGAGAAAGCATCAAAGGTATTGCGATTACTATTCAAGATATAACCCGTGAAGTCGAACTAAATGAGGCAAAAAGTCAATTTATCAGCAACGTTTCTCACGAACTGCGAACGCCTCTATTCAACATTAAAACTTATATTGAAACCCTGCACGACTACGGCGAAGACTTGGCTTTACAAGAACGGCAAGAGTTTCTGCAAACAGTCAACCATGAAACTGATCGCCTCACCCGCCTAGTTAACGATGTTTTGGATTTGTCAAAACTCGAATCTGGCCGCAACTACAGCTTTGACGGCGTAGATTTAGCCCAAGCGATCGAGCAAACCCTGCGTACTTACCAACTCAATGCAAAAGATAAAGGTGTTGAACTTGTTCAGGAAGTTGCCCCTAATTTGCCGCTAGTATTAGGTAATTACGATCTGTTAGTACAAGTGTTTGGCAACCTCATTGGTAATGCCCTTAAATTCACCAAAGCCGGTGGTAAAGTAGCAATCCGCGCCTACCAACTAGATTTCAAACCCAGTCACACCGAATCTGCTCCAGTGCGGATTGAAATTTCCGATACTGGAATTGGCATCGCTACAGAAGATCAACACTCAATTTTTGAACGCTTCTTTCGCGTAGAAAACCGAGTTCACACCCTAGAAGGCACGGGTTTAGGTTTATCGATTGTCAGAAATATCATTGACAGACATCGTAGTAAAGTCCATCTCGTGAGTGAAGTCGGCATTGGCACCACTTTTTGGTTCGACTTAGCCATCTTTGAAGAAAAAGCGCCGCCGATACAAGTTGAACCTATTGCAGAAACATCCAACATCATCACAGCTTGAAGGTTAGGGAATGGGAAGTGGGGATTGGGTACAAGAGGCAGAGGTGCACAGGGGCAGAGGGGAAAAACTTACTACAACTCTCCTCTGCTCCCCGGTCACTGAGCGTAGCCGAAGTGCTGCTCCCTTGCTCCCCACTCCCCACTAAACCCAAATCAAGACCTTAATATAACGAACAACAAACAGACTAATAATAAACCTAATAGCAACAGCAAAGCCTGATTGCGTTTTACCCAACTTTTCACAGTTACTGCAAAACTGTTAGTGTAATGCTGCTGTTTCAACTCTAATTTTGTCTCTTCAATATTTTGGTAGAGGGTACAGTCTTTGGCATAGGGACGTTTAGGAAAATTGCAAGTATCATCAGCGTGATAGGTGCAGGTGTCGCACAGATACCCATCCCCAGAGGCGCGGTGCAATGGAATACCGGGATGACCGTAAGCTTTGAGTATAGTCCGACAATAAGGACAACTAATAGCTTGACTATCAACAAGTTGATGGCAGCGGGGACAAGATACAGTAGCCAAAACCTTACCTTTAGCGCAAATAGGTAAACACTATTGATTCTAGCCATTTACAGGGATAATGGGGAAATACATACGTAGCCTGTTAATTTTGAATATGGCTAGCTCTCAAAATTGGTTACTTTATCAGCAAAAGTACTAGGTTTATAATGATTTTTTATATTTTATAAGTGATTTATATCACTCAACCTAATTAAAGCTATGCCATAATCTAGCAAATATCAGGTTTTGTCCCAACTCCAATAATTATTTAGAGGTAGAAAAATATTGCCTTTTAATCCTGAGCTATGCCGTAACGAAAGCGAAGTTGAAAGCAAACTCATAGTGCAATATTTGCTACCACAGCTAGGTTATACTCCTGACACCTGGCATCAAGAAGTTGCCGTTGGTAGCATCCGCTTAGATTTCTTAGCATTTGCCGCGCAAGTGATTCCCTTCGTATTAGATGCCAACTCACCGCTAAGTGTCGTCATGGAGGCAAAGCATCCCAAACAAAACTTAAATAATCATGTTCTCCGACTCAGGCATTATTTAACCAGCTTGAATGTTAGGTATGGATTGCTGACTAATGGCAAAGAGATTAGAATTTATCAAAAATTGCAATACGATATTCAACTAGTATTTCAATGTTCTGGGAAGGAAGTTGAGACTAAATTAGAGAATATTAAAAGTTTAATTGGTAGAGATAGCCTTAAAGAAGGACAGCTAGTAAATAAGCCAGAAGTTAAAATACCTGGAAATAATTTAAATTTTGAAATAAAGAGGCAACATTCAATGAAAACGATTGCAATCTACCACAATAAAGGCGGTGTTGGAAAGACTACTGTTGCAGTCAATCTTGCAGCAGCATTGAGCAAAAAAGGTAAAAGGGTACTGCTAATTGATATAGATTCACAGGCAAATACGACTTTTGCTACAGGATTAATAAAATTTCAATTTGATGAAGAAGATGATTTAAAAGATAGAAATGTTTACCATTTAATAGAATCAGGTGATTTTAACTTTATTCCAGATATTGTTCGCCAGTCTCACTACTTCAATAATCCTGAAATTGATGTTATTCCTTCACACATTACTTTGATTCAACATCAAGACACACTTAATAAAATTCTAGCGACTAGACGTAGATTAGTAAAAAAAATAAAATTAGTAGAAAATAATTATGATATCGTAATCATTGATACTCCTCCATCAAGAGATTATTATGCTGAAATTGCCTTGATTGCTTCTGATTACTTAATCATTCCTTCAGATTTAAAACCATTCGCTAATCAAGGTTTACCAACAGTCATAAATTTTATTAAACAAATTAATGAATCTAGGGAAGACATAGGCAAATTACCTATCAATATAATGGGTGTTATCGCTTCTAAAATTTCAACAAATTCTAAATTTTTACAATATACATTTCCAAAGCAAAGGGATGTCATTTCAGAACGCTATAATCTGCCTCTTATGGAAGCAGTTATTTATGATAGAACAGCACTATCAGAATGTATGAATCAGACGATAACAGTTGGAGATTTAGAGTATCCCGATCCTAAATCTGTTGTTAAATATGCAGAAGAAGCTAAATCTACTGCTCAACAATCGGCTATGGAATTTGATATTTTAGCAGATGAAGTTTTACAAAAAATGGAGATTAATTAATGACTAAGTTTTACCTTGTAGATGTCAAAGATATTACTTCTGATATTCCTCGTTCAAATTTTGCTGAGACTGATTTAGAAAATCTTGCAGATATTATTCTAGAGAGTGGAGGAATTATCAGACCATTAGTTTTGAAAGCTACAGATACTGAGACTTATATGGTTGTTGATGGGCATCTTGAATACTACGCTGCTGTTAGGGCACGAGAAAAAAATCCTCGTCAAGGTGAAATGGTTAATGCTTTTGTAATTTCCCCTAAAAATGAAGAGAAAATATTGAAGCAAATAGCTATATTTAGGGGATTAAATTCTGATGATATACCAGAAGTTCAAACTTCAATTAAAACTAATCATTCAGAATTGATTTCAAAAAATAATGATTTTAATTTGTTGGAAAAGCAAATTAATGATTTAAGGTCAGAACTAGCACAAGAGAGACAAGAAAGAGAGAACCTATATGAAACTTTCAAGTTGATTGAAAGTCAGATACCTAAACAGATGACACCATTAGATGCATTTAATAGTCTAAGCTTACTAGAACTGACTTTCAGATTAAGAACTGCTGGCTTTACTGATAAAAAAGCTGTTCAAGTTACTGAAAGTGTGGAAAAAGAACGTAAAAAGAAAAAGTTTGAATCTTTGAAAGATGTATTAGCGAGAGTAAAAATTGCCAACGGTAAAAAACAGATTAAAGGTATCAGTGGCGAGAAAATGGTAGATATTGTTGATAGCTGGGCACGGATTTTGTTTATTTAAAATTTACTTACATCTAAGTCGCAAGAATAATTTGGGGCTAATATGGATAGTCTGGAATCTCAAATTGTTGAAATTTTAAAATGTGGCACTCCCATAAGAGCAGTAAAAATTGCTGAGATGTTGGGAGTTGAAAGACGGGAAGTCAACCATTACTTATATTCTTCATTGAAAAATATGGTTGTCCAAGATAGCGATTATAAATGGTCATTAAAGATAAATGAAATAGGTAATAATCAGCGTATCCCAACTCAACCACGAACACCTCAAAACCAATCATCAAAACCTGTAACGCAAAATAATGTCTACAGTTTTACAAAAAAAGAAATTCAACAAGATACTCCGATTCAACCACCAATTCGACCAAATCAATCTTCAGAACCTATCAAGCATGAAAAACTGGAGAAATTTCATCAGCAACATTTTCAAGCAAACCCTCAAACTCCATCCTCACAACCTGTAAAACAAACTAATCCTTATGAAGTTGTCAAAAGAGAACTTGCTCAAGTATCTTCTGAGAAAAAGGTAAAAATTCTAGAAAATGCTTTTAAACAAGATAGGTATGCAGAACTAGAAAATGAGCAAATAAATGCTCTCCAATCAATTTTAGAAGAAGCTAGGCGGGAAGTGAATATAGCCAATACGGCTTATACACAAGGAAAACTCAGCTTTTGGAAGGCTAACTCTTTAGCGATCGCACTTGTATCAATAGCCTTAACTCTTGGTACATTCTTCGTGATTAGTCAACTGAGATCCAGTTCAAGTTACCAACCTACCCCAACTATTCCACAAAATAGGTAGATTTGCCATATTTTTTTCCAAATAACGTCAAAAGTAAGTTGCACAATATGTCAATCTCTAAAAGGTTGTTTTAAAAGTGTTCGGCTGTGTTTAATCACATTTTCACCCCCCTTAATCCCCCCTTGTAAAGGGGGGAAACCGGAAAATCTAGTTCCCTCCCCTTTGCAAGGGGAGGGTTAGGGTGGGGTAAACAAATATTTGATACACTACTACAGACTTTTCAAACATCCTCTAACCCTGCATCTGTCGCAGTGCATTAAACGCCTTACCTCGCAACCCAACTGGTAACAACGATAAACCTAAACCAGCCCAAGCTTTAGCAGTCGAAAAAGACTGTCCCGCCAAAACTAGCTCTCTGCCTTTTTGCGTTTCACCCTTTTCAATTAAACGCAAACCTAATAATAATTGTGTTTCAGTTAAACGATTTTTCCTAACTTTTTCTAATTTTTCAGATTCAAACTTATAATTTTCTAAATACTGAATTTTATCAAATAAATAAGGAATGGCTCGATTAATACCTTGCTGCTCTGCATGGTAGCGATATTCCATCAATAATTCTGGTAAGTAATAGCCCTTTTTTCCAGCCAAAGCTAGACGCACAAATAAATCATTATCCTCACAATTTTGCAGATTTGGCTGCATATACCCCAATTCTTGCAAGGTTTTACGGCGAAATAATGTCGCTCCAACTTGAAAGCTTTGCTGAATAAATACAACTTCTAACAAATTATTTACAACACCTGCGGGTAAATTCTTCCTACCCCAGCGATAAGAATTTTCTTGAGTTTTTGCCTCATCCCGTACATTGTTAATATCAATTATCCAATGGTCTGTACCAACAAAATCAATGCTAGAGTCTTGAGCAAGAATAGCTGCTGTACTTGCGAGAAAATCGGGTGTTAGTCGGTCGTCATCATCAAATTTAATAAAATATTCACCAGTGGCAGCATCAAAGCCAGAGCGCATATTATTACTTTTACCAATATTTTGCTGATGACGGATATATTTAATCCGATCGTCTGTGTATTGTGACATCAATTCGGGTGTGCGATCGCTAGAACCGTCATCACAAATAATTAGCTCAAAGTCTTGCTCAGACTGGTTGAGTACACTGTCAATTGCCAAAGGCAGTAAATTAACTCGATTAAACGTGGGAATGGAAACACTAACTTTAGGCATTTTTGCAATATGTAAAGTGGACATTGCTCACGAACTAAACGCATAATACATATTCTTGCAAAAGCCCTTAACACGCCACCCCTTAACCCCCACTTTTAGCAAGGAGCTACAGTGTATACACAAGTCCTTCTCACCCCCTCTAACTCCCTCCACCAGATATTTCCTCCCAAGGCATCGCTACGGTGTATACACAAGTCTGAAATAGCTGATTAACCAGCGTTTTACTCCACCCTAACCCTACCCGTATGTATTGGGAGGGAACTAGATTTCTTGTTTCCCACCAATGCATCAGGGAGCCAGTGCGTTGGGCGGCTCCGCCGACTTGAAGCATCTGGCGTGGGATTAAGGGGGGTAAATCCAGTTTTGGGCTTCATTACCAAGATGTGTGTACACCGTAGTTAGCAAGGGTAGGGAAGATAAAGCGTAGCTTTGGCGGGGTGGGGTTCTTATTTTTGATTTATGCAAAAAGCCTAATGAGCAAGGCTGGGCAAAAGCTAAGTGTAGGAAATAGTTTGATTAATTTTATTCCAAACTTTTTTGATAAATCGATTGCTTCTAGCCGCTATAGTAGGTGGCTTTAATCGCTTCGGTTTTTGCTCTGGTTGCTTCAGAAAGCGATAGTGTAAAAATTCATTTTTATAACAAATATTAACATCCTCACCTTTGCACAAACGGGCAAATTCAATAGCATTATAGCCCATATAGTGAAGACGATGAATTGGTTTTAATCCCTGTTGGTTGTAAAGAACATTATCAATGTTCACAAATCGATTTACACGAGCACAGTTGCCAGTTCTATCTTCGCCATTAGGACTAAGTGTAAAGTTAAATAGCGACCGAGCAATTCTGAAAGTCATGTAACTAAATAAATCTGCGTCACACCACCAAGCAAGTTCATTAATCCATTCGACTTCTTTATCTTCTATCAATCGCTTTTTGAGCATTTTTAACTCTTCAATGCCTAAAATCCCCTTTTTTGAACCAAAAAAACTAGAACAGTGTATTTTTCGTCTGATTTCAGATTCAGACAAAGACATTTTTTGTTCTAACTTCGGCAAGTCGAAAGCTGCAACTGAAGTTTGTTTTGTGTGTTCCCAGTCATCAAACACAAAGTCGTATTGGTCTAGTTTTTCTAAAACCTTGTCCAGCTTATTCATTGCCAAACTATCAGCATCATAAAATACAAATTTTTCAAACTCACCATCAAAAGCACACATTTTTCTGATTAAATTATTTTTTTTGTTCCATTCCATAGAAGGCTTATTTTTTCGGTTATTTATTGGATAAGCATTCCAAACTTGAACGGCAAAATCATCCCATTTTTGAATCGAGCTTTTATCGTCAAATAGGGTAACATTAGATCGAGAACGTATCTCCTGCTTAACTCGCTCTAAGCGGTCATCATAGGGAATGATACAAATAGGAATATCTGCACTAACATTCACCTCAATACTATTTAGCAAGGCTACTAATTGGTCAAATACCACGTCATTAGCAAGTGTGTAAATCCCAAAATTATCCATTGTAATTAAATTATTTTTATCTTTGATTTACTGAGTAATACCAATTCTCTGTGAAGCTGCACATTATTTTCAACCTTCCCAACTCCCCCGAACTTGCGGGGAAGTGCCGCAGGCAGTGAGGTTCTTTCTACACATCTTTATATAGAATTGGTGCAACGAGAATAATACGATCGCTATTTTTTGACCTCTTATTCTCAACTAATAATATACACATTTTTAACCTTCTGCTGAAGTTAAGGAACAAGCTATTTTGGTTAGTTTGGATGATACTAACATTACCCACCTACTTAAAAGTGCTAAAATTTTAGCTGTTAAACAATTGCCTCCTAGAGAATAATCTCAGCAACCCGGCGGTTCCCACACCCCAAGCACTATTAACCAATAAACCTGTCACTATTCCCACAAATTTCCAGCCGCCAGCGATGGGTTGACCCTTGAGCGGTGCAACTACAAACCAAGCCACTAGCGTCGGAGCAATTGCACCAAAGACTAAAGCTCCTAACCAATAGTTTTTATCATGTTGAAAACGAGGTGCAATGACTACTAGAATCAGTCCCCAAATGCCTCCCCAGAAAGCATTTGACCAAATTTGCGGGATTCCTAATGGTTGTATTGGTGCAGTTGAATAAGGGGCGCGAGGTGTAAAATTTACTGCGTGTAGCAGCGCCAACACGCCTTGATGAAATAGCAAAACAGACACAAAGCCTGCAATAAATCCTAAAGTAAATCGAGATAAGGCAGCTTTTTGAGTCATTGCTTATACAAAAAGGTACTTATTTGCAGTTGCAGATGTGGCTTTAATAATTGACATTTCCCATTCCCTATTCTCCATTTTCTCTAGAGCTTGCTTCTGAGAGTTGTCTATGATAGTTTGCTAACTAGTCTCAAATACAGTAACTATATCAAATTACCGTATTTTGTTGACTTCTATCGTTGATATAACCGAAGGAGTGCAGAGTTAAGAGTACTTAAGTACTTTACCAAATATATGACAAGTGGAAAAGCCAATCTTGCCGATTGAGAAGTAGATACTTGATATAAAGCTGAATTTTTCATTCATCCAGAGCATTTCCGAGCAACGAAGCGCCTGCTGCGATGGCTACGCCCGCCGCAGGCATCGCACTCAGCAAAATCGCCAACGTTAAGGATGGAAGCCGCAAATTTAGTTTCCTAAACTTGGTAGTGAGGATAGCACCCTACAATGAATATACGTATGCAAACTATTAACAACCGTAAAGTCAAAGTTGGAGGCTAAACGTTGGCACAATTCCAAGCAGAACCTCTGGCTTTATCAGGCTCTCAAAAAAATTGGGTCTTACTCGGTGTCGGACTTGGGGTATTCATGTCTACCCTGGATGTGGGCATCATCAATGTTGCTTTGCCCACATTGGTGCAAGCCTTTAACACCAGTTTTCCTACCACCCAATGGGCTGTATTGAGTTACCAGTTGGTCAGTTCCGGTTTAGTTTTGGGGGCAACCCGCCTGGGGGATATGTGGGGTAAGAAGTCCTTATACCAAGGGGGACTAGTTCTGTTCACTTTCAGTTCGCTGTTGTGTGGTTTCGCACCTAGTATCGAGTGGTTAATCGGCTTTCGGGCGCTTCAAGGACTAGGTGCTGTGTTCATTTCTGGGCTTGGTTTGGCAATCATCACAGAAGTTTTTCCCTCTTCCGAGCGAGGTCGGGCTGTTGGCATCATCGGTAGTGTAGTTTCACTGGGAATTGCTTTTGGCCCTTCTGCTGGCGGATTGCTCTTAAGTTGGTCAGGCTGGCATAGTATATTCTTCATCAATGTACCCTTGGGGATCATTGCTAGTTTTTTAATAGCTCGCGTGGTGCCACCTTCTGCACGCATTGAGGGCAAACAGAAATTTGACTTTTTTGGAGCAATATTGGCTTTATTGACTCTAGGTACTTTTGGTTTAGGTATGACGCTAGGGCAAAGCCAGGGCTTTGGCAGTACGAATACATTGATATTATTAGCGATCGCCGCCGTAAGTTTCACGACTTTTTTAGTAGTCGAAGCGATTCTAAAGCAGCCACTATTAGAGCTAAAGCTGTTTCGCAATCTTCAGTTGAGTATGGGTTTGCTAAGTGGCTGGTTAGCATTCATTGTTATTGGCGGTTCGCTACTCATTGTCCCTTTCTTTCTAGAGAGGGTCAAGCAATATCCGACGGTAAAAGTAGGGCTGTTACTAGCCGTATCACCTGTACTGAGTGGGTTAATTGCCCCACTAGCTGGAATACTTTCAGACCGTTTTGGCGCTCGGCTAATCAGTTCAATTGGGTTGGGGTTGATGATTGGCGGCTGTCTAGGGATTAGCACCTTTGACGCTCAAATTACTGAGTTAGGTTATGTATCGCGCTATTTTATTTACGGCATTGGTCTGGGTTTATTCCAATCGCCCAACAACAGCACTGTTATGGGATCAGTACCGAGAGAGCGTCTAGGGATTGCTTCTGGGCTTTTGTCTTTGTCACGTACATCAGGTAACACTGTAGGAGTTTCTCTAATTGGCGCAGTATTTGGGGCGTTAATCGCTAGTATGTCTGCGGGTGCAGATGTCTCTGTTGCCCCTCCTGATGCGATCGTTGCAGGGTTCCAAGGAACTTTTCGCTTTGCAGGCATAATACTCTGTGGGGCAGCAGTTGCATCCGTTTTGAGGATCGGTAAGAGGCAGGGGGGAGGGGAGCAGGGGAGCAGGGGAGCAGAGGAGCGGGGAAAGAATAATTAATGCCCAATGCGCAACACCCAATTATCAATTACTAAGGAGTTAGATAAATGACAGGTAAATTAGAAGGAAAAGTGGCAATTATCACTGGGGCTTCAGCGGGAATTGGAGAAGCAACTGCAATCGCTTTGGCTTCAGTTGGAGCAACAGTAGTGCTTGCCGCTAGGCGTGGCGATCGCATTCAGGCATTAGCAGAACGCATTGAAGCTAATGGTGGCAAGGCATTGCCTATTGTCACTGATGTGACTGATGAAACTCAGGTAAATAACTTGGTGGCAAAGGCAAATGCAGAATTGGGAAGGGTTGATATCCTTGTGAATAATGCCGGGATTGCCTTACTGGGCACGATTGAAGCTGGAAATAGCTCAGACTGGCGGCGATCGTTTGACCTCAACGTATTAGGACTGTTATATGCTACTCATGCCGTTTTGCCTTTGTTGAAGGCGCAAAAATCGGGGCATATAGTCAATATCTCCTCAGTAGCGGGTCGGACAGCGCGGGCGGGCGTCGGTGTTTATAATGCTACTAAATGGGGTGTTAATGCCCTCTCGGAAGCATTGCGTCAAGAGGTTCACAAGGACAACATCCGCGTCACGATAATCGAACCTGGTTTGGTGGATACGGAAATTGACAGTCAAATTACCGATCCTGTTGCCAAACAACGGATTGAAGAACGACGCAAGTCAATTCAACCTCTGCAAAGCGAAGACGTTGCTGCTGCGATCGTTTATGCCCTTACGCAACCGCCGCGCGTTAATGTCAACGAAATCCTCATCCGGCCAACAGGACAAGAACATTAAACAAGCATAACGCTTATGATGTAGCAAGGGTGAACAATTCCAGACCTTTGAATCATAATGTGGTTCTTGGCAACTTTTGGTGATCTAGGTTGGGGGAAAGCAGAGGGCAGAAGGCAGAAGGAAGAAGAAAGAAAGATATAATCGAGATACTTCAAACTTCACTCCATCAAACATTTGAGGAATAAGCCTCAGCAAGTTCTATGTCGGTGCTAACTCACCTATTACCAGATTCAACCAATCTGAAACTTGAGAATTGCCTTCTTGACAAAATAAAAACTCAGATAAATTTGATTGTTTCCGCAATCAGTAGAGTAGTTAACTGTCTGGTTTGTAACCAACCAACTCACTTTCATTCATAGTCGCTATGAACGCTTATTAGCAGACTTACCCTGGGCTGATTACAGCATTACCTTACAGTTACGGGTAAGGAAGTTTTTTTGCATCAATAGGTTGTGTAAACGGCGCATTTTTACACAAAGGCTGACCAATGTAACCACACCTTGGGCTAGAAGAACTCTACGTTTAGCTCAACGACTGAGTGTGATTGGTTTAGCTAATGGTGGTGCAGCAGGGGTAAGACTCTCACAGCATTGGGGAATAAAAGTTTCTCGCAACACACTATTAAATTTAGTCCGCTCAATCCCACTACCACCAATCGTAACGCCGCATACTCTTGGGGTAGACGACTTCTGATGTACGTAAATGTAAAACTTACGGCACAGCACTAATTGACCTGGAACGCAGACGACCAATTGCTCTACTAAAAGATGCTAAGGCTGAAACCTTAGCAGAATGGTTAAAAGCTCACCCCGGTGTCAAAGTCGTCTCACGAGATCGGTCAAAAACTTATGAAAGTGGTATTCGCCAAGGCGCACCAGAAGCCATTCAAGTTGCAGACCGTTTTCATCTATTGCAAAACTTATTTCAAACGCAAAAGCCAAGTCTTTGGTACTCATGCCAAAGCACGTAAAAGTTGTGGAAAAACAAGTCTTTAGTACTGATAAGTAGGTCAACCAAAAAAAACGTAAGATAGATAGAGTGCAGAAATTAAGTGAT